>NZ_JAWONS010000147.1:0-503 GCF_033342255.1 Clostridium boliviensis | reverse complement strand
TCGCCAAGTGGATGAAAGAGAAAATCCGTCTGCCCCACTCCCTGGAAGGGTTGAAACCGATTCTTCTCATTCCCTTCCTTGCCACCCTCGTCGTCGGTTTGCTGATGATCTACGTGATCGGCACACCGGTAAAAAACGTGATGGATACCCTGACGGCATGGCTTCAATCCCTGGGCACGGCCAATGCGGCCCTGATGGGGCTTCTGCTCGGAGCGATGATGGCCTTCGATATGGGCGGGCCGGTGAACAAAGCGGCCTATGCCTTTGGCGTCGGCCTTTTGGGCAATGAGATTTACGGTCCCATGGCTGCGGTGATGGCCGCCGGGATGACGCCGCCCCTCGGATTGTGGCTGGCCACCCAGCTTGCCCGCCGGAAGTTTACCTGGGAAGAGCGGGAGGCGGGCAAAGCGGCGGGGATTTTGGGACTGTCGTTTATCACGGAAGGGGCGATCCCCTTCGCGGCGGCGGATCCTTTCCGCGTCATTCCCTCCCTTGTCGTCGGC
>NZ_JAWONS010000146.1:0-522 GCF_033342255.1 Clostridium boliviensis | reverse complement strand
ACCTCGCCCCCCCTGCTCCCGGCACCCGGCCCCATATCGATGACGTGGTCCGCCGCCTGGATCACCTCCTCATCATGTTCGATCACCAAAAGGGTGTTGCCCAATTCCTTCAGACGTCTCAATGCGCGGATCAGCCCCCGGGTATCCCGGGGATGAAGGCTCACGGTCGGCTCGTCCAGGACATAAACCACACCGGTCAGCCCTGAACCGAGAACGGACGCCAACCGCAGCCGCTGGGCCTCTCCGCCGGATAGCGTGGCGGCCGGACGGTCCAGGGACAGATAACCGAGCCCCACCTCGATCAGCCGATCCATGCGCACGACGATTTCCTGCAGGATCGACGCCACCAGCTGCCGCTGATGCGGCGTCAGCTGCTCCCGCAAAGCACGAGCCCAGTTGCGGGCGTCGGTGATGGAACGGGCAGCGATTTGATCGATCGAAGCTCCTCCCAGGGTGACGAGCCGGCTCTCCTTCTTCAGCCGGGCTCCCCGGCATTCCGGGCACGTCTTCGACACAAACAAC
>NZ_JAWONS010000145.1:0-410 GCF_033342255.1 Clostridium boliviensis | reverse complement strand
GTCCATCCGCCTCGCCGCCTTGATGGGTCTGCCCGTCGTTTACGTGTTTACCCACGATAGCATCGCCGTCGGGGAAGACGGTCCCACCCACGAACCGGTGGAACACGTCCCCTCTTTGCGGCTGATACCCGGATTGAACGTTTTCCGCCCCGCCGACGCCAACGAAACCGTGGCCGCCTGGCGGGAAGCCCTCTTGGAAAAGGATCGGCCCGTCGCGCTGGTGCTGACCCGTCAGAAGCTGCCCGTCCTGGATGGTACGGCGGAAAAGGCGCGGGAGGGCCTGCGCCGCGGGGGCTATATCCTGTCGGAGGCAGCGGATGGCAAGCCCCGGGCCATTCTGATCGCCACCGGCTCCGAGGTGTCCCTGGCGGTGGAAGCCCAGAATCTCTTGGCGGAGCGGGGCATTCATG
>NZ_JAWONS010000144.1:0-550 GCF_033342255.1 Clostridium boliviensis | reverse complement strand
ATTCCTTTGATAAGTCCCTCCCTTTCTTAAACAAATGGTACAATATACATTCTGTTTCTGCGGTGATTCTTTTTCATTTCTACTTTCATTTTATTGTCGTTAACGACAATAATCAAGTATGAAAAATAGCCGTTTTTCACCGATTTTTTTGCCTTTTCCTCCTTCTTCCTCTGATTCCTAACGATTTTAACACTCTTTCCCACTCTTCCACCGTCGCAAGCCAATAATTCCCCACTTTTCGGGGAATCTTTTTTCCTTTGGCCGCCGCTTTTTGAGCTAACCACCTCCCCCATGAGGCAGACTTTCCTTTGATTTTTGCGAACTCCGTCGCCGTGATTTCTCTCGACTTTTCATCATCTTTCACGCGTTCCACCTCCTTATATTGCTTTTATCGCTCATATTGTTTATATCGCTTTTTATTATAAACGAATACCGCCAAGAAAACCAAAGGGAGGCTTACAGCCCCCCTTTACCTTCCTCTGTCTCTTCTGTTGCGTTCCTGAACCATCCTCCGTGTGGCTTCCCGTCTTTCCTTTTCGTGCTCCCACTC
>NZ_JAWONS010000143.1:0-327 GCF_033342255.1 Clostridium boliviensis | reverse complement strand
TAAATCCGGGGTTTCGCCCCCGGACGACGACCAAAGGACTCCGTCCTTTGGAAACCTGCGCTCGCCGCGGGGCAGGCCGGGAGGCCTCCGTTTCGGGGGCCGCGGCCCCCTTTCCGTCGCCTCCCGGCGACGGGCCAGCGTCTGGACTGGGATGGGCGGTCAAGGGTCTGCGTCGCTCGTTCCTCGCTCCTTGATTTTCGCAAGGCGAAAACGCTTCGCGCCCTTGACCGCCATGAAAGTCCTGTCCGTCTAAACCCGAACATTCTTCTTTCCCGGGAGCTGAGGCCTTGAGCTTAAATCCGAACGGAGGGTCAGGGCCTGCTGGCT
>NZ_JAWONS010000142.1:0-391 GCF_033342255.1 Clostridium boliviensis | reverse complement strand
GATCGAGTCGGGGAAAAACCCCCGGGACACGTCGCTGAAATACGGAATCTTCGGGGCGGAGTCCTGGTCGGAGGAGATGCGGCGCACCCTGGAGGAGGTCTGGGGCATTGACGCCATCGATATTTACGGGTTGTCCGAAGTGATCGGTCCCGGCGTTTCCATCGAGTGCCGGGAGGCGAAGGACGGCCTGCACATCGCGGAGGACCACTTCCTGCCCGAGGTGATCCACCCCGAGACGGGGGTCCCGCTGCCGGAGGGGGAGTATGGGGAACTGGTCTTCACGACCCTGACCAGGGAGGCGACACCGGTGATCCGCTACCGGACGGGGGATATCGCCGCCCTCTATACGGAACCCTGCCGCTGCGGTCGCACCCATGTCCGGATGTCGCGG
>NZ_JAWONS010000141.1:0-312 GCF_033342255.1 Clostridium boliviensis | reverse complement strand
CATAAAAAAAAATCACTTGAAAAAGTGTTTTATATAGAACGGACACGTTCCAATGGGTGGAGGGAAAAGCGAAACCTGTGTTTAAGAATGTGTTAACCTGATTCAGCAGGGCAATGCTGTTTTATATAGCTGGTTTTTACCAGTGATTTGTAAGTTTGAGTTGATCGAGCTTTCAAATGACTGATAAACTTCAGTCATACACGTACCTTGAAAACCACATATTGAAATATATCTAGATAGAGTCTTTGTAAAAAGACAATATCAAGACATCCGAGGTGTTACATCTAACGATGTAACCAAATAAAAACTCGT
>NZ_JAWONS010000140.1:0-383 GCF_033342255.1 Clostridium boliviensis | reverse complement strand
AGGAGATGATGACCTCTCCCATTTGATTGAGAAAGCCCGGGAGATCATGGAGCGGGAGGGGCGTTGTGGTCGGGTCCGTCTCCAGCGGGAGACGGGAGCCAGCGAATGGGAGTGCCGGAGAGCCTTGAAGATCATCAAAAAGGGAGCCTAAGGGCTCCTCTTTTTATGCTATTGGGAGGGCCTCCCTACCTCTCCCATTCCTCCCGGACAGAAGAAAAACGGGAGACCTCCCCCACTCCCGCCGATTCGGGAGGATCGAAGTGGGAGGAGAAAGCGGGAGAGGAAAAACGGGAGGAGCGAAAGGCGGCCACCTCTCCCGCTCCCATTACCGCTCCCAAGGAGTTGGCGGGAGACCGGGAGGATCGTTCCCCCTCCCGGCAGTC
>NZ_JAWONS010000139.1:0-727 GCF_033342255.1 Clostridium boliviensis | reverse complement strand
AAGACTTGGATTCCATATATCAAAGAAACCTTTAACGGATATGGGAATGCCATTGACTATCTTGGCCGGTACACCCACCGAATTGCCATTAGTAACTCCCGTATTAAATCTGTTACAGATACCCATGTAACCTTTTCTGCAAAAGATTACAAAACGGGGGGAAACAAGGATATTACTCTGCTCCATGTGGAATTTCTACGCCGTTTCCTGATGCATGTGTTACCTTCCGGTTTTCAAAAAATCCGGTATTACGGTTTTCTGAATAACCGTAGCAAAAAGATAAATTTAAAGCTGATTGTAAAACTGACCGGAAAAGAATTGTTTCAGTCGAAGTTCATCTCTATGAGTCATGATGAATTGCTTCTGTCGCTTTGGAATATCAATGTTCATCTCTGCCCTGAGTGTGGTTGTTGCTCCATGCGTCATGCAGGTAGAACCTATGCTTTACGTAATTAGGTTATAGTAACCAAATACTTTTTTGCAGTCTCCTGAGGGAGGCTTAGTTGTAATGCACAAAAATCCAGATTTGCTTCTACAAAACCCTGTACTTTCTTTTTGGCATACCTTTTTGAAAAAATAAACAAGAAAGGGAACAAAGCAAATCCCATATATGGGCTAAAGTTCCGCGAGATGGTACAATGGCGAAGAATCATATTTAGAGCAATTAGAGGTTTTCTCTGCATGCTCTTTTTTGTTTGCTCAAAATATGTTACTTCACTTAAGAATT
>NZ_JAWONS010000138.1:0-3004 GCF_033342255.1 Clostridium boliviensis | reverse complement strand
GGTAAGCGATGAATAACCTGCCGTTCCACAAATTCCTCCATCTATGAAATAATAGAGACAACTAGGAGGGGCTCTATTCAAATCGGTTCTCGATTGACTACTTTGTATTCGTTCACTACAATTCTTCGAATCAAGTGCTCGACTTCTCCATAAAAGGAAGGAGATCATTGCCAATGAATGATAACCAAAGAAATGCCAGACGAACGGATCAGGAATGGATCAATCTGATACAGGAATGCCGCACAAGTGGTCTTGGGGACAAAGACTGGTGTGAACAGCATGGTATTCCAATCAGCACATTTTATACGAAGATAACAAGGCTCCGCCAAAAGGCCTGTGAGATACCAGCAGCCAAGCATCGTATTATCAGGAAAAGCCAGCAGGTAGTTCCTCTTCCAATTATAGATGAATTACCAAAACCCTGTTGGAATGGGGATCCTGATGTCAGGACTTCTCCAGCTGTGATCTTAAAAATCAATGATTACAGCATTGAAATTTCCAACCACGCCGCCAGAGATACGATATTAAATACTCTTTCTGTGCTGCAACAGCTATGCTAGGCGAATTATCCGGAGTTGCCAAGATTTTTATTATTACCGGACGTACTGATATGAGACGCAGCATTGATGGCCTTATGGCAATTATCCGGGATACCTATGAAATGGATCCTTATGCAAATGCACTTTTTCTTTTCTGCGGGCGAAAGAAAAATACAATGAAAGCCTTACATTTTGATAAGGACGGGTTTGTCTTATATCTGAAAAGACTTGATAATGGCCGGTTTCAATGGCCAAAAGATGCTTCTGAAGTGCGCCCGCTTACAAGACAGGAATTCCGTTGGTTGATGGAAGGACTATCGATTGAACAGCCGAGAGCAATCAGGCCGATTATCCAGAAGAAAGACTTCTGATTTTGTGCATAATGGAGAAAATGAAAAAAATGATATCCGGTTAAACTTCCGTTTTTCTCCAGTTGTCCACACACTCCGGTCTGCATTTAAAGTTATCCGTGCATGAGACCGATGTACCAGAAATGAATGTGCATAAGTCTCTTGAAAATGCTCTAAAACAGCCTTTTTTCAAGGTTTCCCACCATTCTTCTTTTCGTCAGAATGACGGTGCGTATCTGACTGCACATTTGCCCATATCCTCATAATTCTTTATAATGTAAGAAGAATAAAAACTGGGGAGGCATGGTGCGTCATGGATGAAAAAAGTACTTTTGAACAGCAGATGAAACTGTTGCAGACAGTTATTGAACAGCAACAGGCTTATATCCAGGCACAGAATGCCCACATGGCGGAAAAGGATACCCGCATGGCGGAGAAAGATGAAACAATCGCCGAGCTGCGTAAACTTGTCGATGACCTTCAGTCGCTCAAAGTAAATCTAGAAGAAACATTAAAGGAACTACGCAGACAACTTTTTGGAACATCATCAGAAAAAATAACCTCTGAAGATAAAAATACGCAAGAGGCCACTTTCGTGGAAACAAAAGCTAAAATCATGGTAAAAGAACATACACGTGAACGCAAACCAAAAGCAAAGCGGGATGATATCTACGCGGGTCTGCCAATAAGGGAAGTGAAAATCCCGCTTATGGCTGATCAACGCCGGTGCGAATACTGCAACAGCGAAATGATAACGATTGGCTATACGCAGGTCCGGGAAGAGATCAGGATTACACCTGCCAAGGTGGAGAGAATACGCCTTATGCAGGAAGTTGCCATCTGTCCGGAATGCAAAAAGGATGGGGATGGAACCATTGTAAAGGCAAAAGTCTATCCTGCATTACTGCCACACAGTCCGGCATCTGCATCTTCCGTTGCCTATGTTATTTTTGAAAAGACATTTATGGGAATGCCTTATTACAGGCAGGAGTCCGGTATGGCCGAGCTAGGTTTCAAACTGCCAAGAGAAACTATGGCGAACTGGTTCATTTACTGTACAGAGCACTACTTTTATCCAATCTATGAAAGGATGCATGAGTGTCTGATTAAACGTGAAATTTTACATGCAGATGAAACCACCTGCCAGGTATTACGTGAGGATGGCCGGAGCGCGGAATCAACTTCCTATATGTGGATCTATCTGACCGGAAGTGACGGATTGCCACCGATAGTCCTCTACGATTATGCAGCGGGACGCAGTGGAACATATGCCAGGGACTTTCTGGAAGGATTCAATGGCCTTCTCCAATGCGATGGATATCAGGGCTATAATAAAGTGGAAGATGTTACTCTGGTCTGCTGTCTCGCTCACTGCCGCAGGAAGTTTTATGAAGCCATTCCAGCAGGGAGGAGAAAAGCCATAAAGCTTCTGGGTATCAATTCCAAAACACGGCTGGAGGATCCGGTCATTCCGGAGGAGAATGACCAGGAGAAACTGATACCAGCAGAGATTGGCCTTTCCTACTGTAATAAACTTTTCTACATAGAGCGGGAATTGAAAAATCTTCCGGCGGCTGAAAGAAAAGTAAAACGAGAGGAAAAGGAAACCGCTGTCTGGGCTGGTTTCTGGAAATGGATTAATTCCATCCATGCACTAGGTGGCAGCAAACTCGAAAAAGCGGTAAACTATGCCCTGAATCACCGGGAAACGCTTTGTAACTATATGAAAGATGGACGATGTGAAATCTCAAACAATGCTGCCGAACGAAAAGTCAAGAGCTATGCCATTGGACGCAAAGCATTTTTATTTCACACATCGGTTGCCGGGGCAAATGCCAGTGCAGTCATGTACAGCATGATTGAAACGGCAAAAGCAAACAACTTAAACGTGTTCCAGTATCTCTACATGGTACTTCTTTATATGCCGGACTACAAAAATGAGCCCGCAGGTATAGAAAAGCTGCTCCCATGGAGCGATTTTATGATGGAACATTGCACAGGTCTGATTGATGTTGAAACTATAACAGCAGAAAAGCATGAACCACTGCCGGTTTAGGGCTTTGGATACAAAGGGATCGTTGTATATATAATACGGCAGGTTATTCATCGCTTACC
>NZ_JAWONS010000137.1:0-386 GCF_033342255.1 Clostridium boliviensis | reverse complement strand
CGGCCGGAGGCGGAGGGGATGAAGGCGGCGCTTCCCTACATCGACATCTTTTCGGCGGCCTGTGATCCCCCTTCCTTTCGAAAGCTGGCCAAACGCATTTCCAGCCGGAGGTGACGGATGTGAAAGAGAACCGGGAGATCGTCCGGGCGATGGAGGAGATGAAGCGCTCGGGACGGCGAATGGCCCTCGCCACCGTCGTCCGCGTGAGAGGTTCCGCCTATCGCCGGGAGGGTGCCAAACTGTTGATCGAGGAGGGAGGAAACACGGTCGGTGTGATCTCCGGCGGGTGTCTGGAGCCGGATGTGGCGGAGGTGGCGAAAAGGGTGATGGCCGACGGCCGCCCGGCCCTGAGGCGTTACGAATTGGACGAGGAATTGGTTTGGGGG
>NZ_JAWONS010000136.1:0-471 GCF_033342255.1 Clostridium boliviensis | reverse complement strand
CTTCGGCGAGCTGTTGCCGGAGGAGGTTTGGGATCAGGCGATCGAAGCCATCCGCGCGTCGTCCCTCCTCCTGGTGATCGGCACCAGTTTGGAGGTGTACCCGGTCAACCAGCTGCCGATGCTGGCGACAGGACGAAAGGCGATCATCAACGGGAGCGAAACCGAATGGGATCACCGGTTTCACCAGGTGATCCACGCCAAAATCGGAAAAACGCTGACGAAGCTGGACCAATTGGTGAAGGGGATGAACGGGTGAAGTCGGGGGAAGGGCCCGCCGGACCCGGGTTCCATTTTCCCTGAACCGACGCTTTTCCTCGGCTTCGAGGCCGGTGCGGGGCTTTGCGGCGGGGCCAGCGAAGCCGCCCCTCGGGGCAGGATTTATTCAGAAGACGATCAGGAGGCGATCCAATGAAAGCTCTATCCGGCCGCATCGCCGTCGTGACCGGTGCGGGACGGCGCCGGGGAATCGGA
>NZ_JAWONS010000135.1:0-429 GCF_033342255.1 Clostridium boliviensis | reverse complement strand
TCCATCAACCGCCTTTCAAAGGCGGGATCCTTGTTTTTGACCAAGAGGGTCTGGAAAAGGAACTGGTTCTCGGCGATATATTCCAACAGCTTTTGGGTCATCTTCTGCGACTCTTCTTCGATGGTGAATCGGTAATTGCTCAGATAGGTATTCATGTCTTCGATAATTTCCGATTCGATATGATCCAGCGGGTCATAGGGATCCGAAAAGTGCATATAAAAGGTGGAGCGGTTGATATCCGCCCTTTCGCAAATCGCTTTGACGGTGATGGCGGAGATCGGTTTGTCTTCGGCGAGCAGCGCGATGAGGCTTTCCTTCAACACTTGGCGCGTGTACTTTTTGCGCCGATCCAGCTTTTTGCGCATGCCACCCCTCCTTTCATCAATATTGCGTCAAATCCGACACAAAATAAAAAAGTGTTGAATAAAC
>NZ_JAWONS010000134.1:0-255 GCF_033342255.1 Clostridium boliviensis | reverse complement strand
CCGGAGGTTGTCGGTCATTCCCCCGTCTACGGACACATATTTGCGGATGCCCGGCACTTCCTTCACGGACCCGACCGTATAGAGGGTCGTCCCGGCTTCCCCGACGATGCTGCGCCCCGGTTCCACCCAGATCTCGGGTAGCGGCAAACCCTCAAAACTCTGCCGGACCGCGGCGGTTATCGCCGCCACATATTTCTCCGGCGAGATGGGCCGATCCCCCTCCACGTAGCGGATGCCAAACCCGCCGCCCACATT
>NZ_JAWONS010000133.1:0-216596 GCF_033342255.1 Clostridium boliviensis | reverse complement strand
GTTTTTGTCAACCATTTTTTTCACTTTCTTCAAAACTTTTCTCATCGGTCATCAATGTATTTTTTGAAGAAGTTTGCCGCCGTTTTCAGCGGCGAGATATATCATACCAAAGCTTTCGACAAAAGTCAACATGTTTTTCGAAATTTTTTAATTATTTTGAAAAACATGTAATTCATGATTTTGAGACATAAAAGGAGCTCATTCCAACTGTAAAATGAGCTCCTGCGTTTCAATATAGAATCAGGCGTTTTTACCACAGCATTTCTTGTATTTCTTGCCGCTACCGCAAGGGCAGGCATCATTGGGATATATCTTCTGAATGTTTTTCCTTTGAGCACTCACATCTTCCAATCCCTTCATTACCATCTCGTATGGTTTATGCCCTCTGTTTTGCACCATTCTGGTATGATTCCAGGTATCGGTTATAATAGAAGCAAACATCTCCATATGTTCAGGAGTTTCCAAAAGAACTCCAGCTGCCTCTAAATCATTTATCACATCCTGAAGCTGCCCTCCCAGACTGAGTTCAGCCTGGACCTGACGGAGTATGAGCGGGATCATCTCATCCGGCACACTTAGTTCGGAAGTTAAAAACTGGTTGAGCCTGTATAATTGCTCATTCATTAAAAATCCGGAGTTGTCCGACATAAAACGGATTTCCTGTTCAGTCGGAATGTAATAGGGAACTTTCTTTTGTGTACGTAAAAGTGTGGTATAGCCTTTTTGTTCTGACGACAGTGCTGCGTCTGCAAAGTTACCATCTATATAGGTTACCATACAGCGGTAAGGGCGCAGACACTCATAAGCGCTTAAAAGTTCCTCCAGCGTCAGCTTCTTTTCTTCATATTTATTAAATGTTTCCAGCACAACAGACGGAGGGGTTATGGCATACAAAGAATTTGCAGCACATAGATAATCTCCGATCCTGCTTAAGCGGGACCTCTCTGCCTGAAATTCAGCAGTGTTAATTGCCTTATATGCCTTAATTACTTCCTCTGATATCAGAAAGCAGTGATTGGCTCCTGAAGTTACATATCCTCCGGCATAAATATAATCCATACTTTCCGATTCCAACTGGTTTAACTGTCCGCTGCCGGACATAATCTTTTCAAAAGCCTCAATTTCACAATCGCGGACACAAAGGAAATACGGCTTCATTATTTTTTCATCTAATATATAAGAAATAGTCTTCTGTACCAATTCTTCTTTTTTTAACTTGCTTGTTCCGTTCATATGATGTCTTTTTGCAATCTCTAGAATGCTGTTTCTATCATAACAGTCAAATACATCGGAAATATGAACTTCACCTGAATCTTCTGCCATCTGGTCCAGGCGAAGATTCACTGCGTCCATATCATATTCCAATCCTTTAACTGCTGATACTTCTATAAGGCCTGCATATTCTTCTAAACTACTGCAGGACTCCGGGATTATGTCACCTTTATATTTAATAACTTTTGCTGAATTATCCTGACATTCTTCTAAATAATCTTCTGTCAGAACCACAAACTCCCAGCTTCCGGCATTAAATGATACATATGTAAATTTAGTATCCTTCGATATCTGTCCGTCAATCGTTCCATCAGCCGGTAGATACTTATACTTTTCTGAATGCTCAACCTTATCTGATGCTACCCGCACTTTTTCAGAACGAAACTCAAATTGATACGGGTATTGGCCGGACCAGCACAGTGACGCCTGAATCATGTGGTGAAGTGTTTCAAACGTTATCCCTTCAGGTACCAGAATCCTTCTCCAGATCGGCGGCTTGCTTCCTTTGATCGTGATTTTCAATTGATATGCTCCCATGAAAACGTCCTCCATTCTCGTATCCTTTGTATCCGTCTTTTAAAATTACGGAACCTTTACTTTTAATTAGAATAATAAAATGCACGTAACAATTTACCACATTTGTTCCCAGTCTGTCCAGTCCATCCCGTTATTTTTATAATAAATAAAAGGATTTTTCGGTATTTTGGCTGATTTTGGAGCATTTTAAGAAACAGGAACCAATCTGGCAGGAATCTTAAGCACATTTCTGCAGATACTAATATAAGTGAAATTATACACCAGTAACCGCGTTTTACACAAGCTTTACAAACACTATACTAAAATATGATATCAGGAACATTAACTGACTGATATACTCCAACATGTAAGCGAAAGCATTTTAAATGAAAAGAGGAGAAAATGATTATGAAAAAAAATTTAATTAAAATACTTACAGCAGCCGGAATGGCAGTATTAACAATGGGAGTTTTAGCCGGTTGCAGCAGCAACACCACTGAAACAACTGCTGCTGAAACAAAAGCCGCTGAAACAACTACAGCTTCTGGCGCAGGAGATACAACAACTGCTGCAGCAACAACCGCTGATAAAGCAGCAGACTTAAAAGGATCCGTCAGCATGGTTGGTTCAACTTCAATGGAAAAGCTTGCAACTGCTTTAAGTGAAGTATTTATGGAAAAATATCCTAACGTTACCGTTCAGGCTGAATTTGTTGGTTCCGGAGCTGGAGTTGAAGCTGTTACCAACGGAGCTGCTGACATCGGAAATGCTTCCCGTAATTTAAAAGACGAAGAAAAATCAAAAGGTATTACTGAAAATATTGTAGCAATTGACGGAATTGCAGTTGTAACCGATCCTGCCAATGCAGTTGACAATCTGACAAAGGATCAGCTGATTGCCATCTACAACGGGACAACTACAAACTGGAAAGATTTAGGCGGCGCAGATCAGCCTATCGTAGTAATCGGCCGTGAGTCCGGATCCGGTACCAGAAGCGCATTTGAAGAATTATTAAAGCTGGAAGATGCATGCAAATACAGCAACGAACTTGACAGCACTGGTGCAGTTATGGCAAAGGTCGCATCTACTCCTGGTTCCATCGGTTACGTTTCTCTTGATGTACTTGATAATACAGTAAATACATTTAAGCTGGAGAACGTTGATCCTACAGCTGAAAACATCAAAGCTGGTTCCTACTTCTTAAGCCGTCCGTTTGTTATGGCTACCAAAGGTGAAATATCCGAACAGAACGATAACGTAAAAGCATTATTTGATTATATCTATTCTGATGAAGGAAAAGAATTAGTAAAATCTGTTGGCTTAATCCCAGCTAACTAATAGGAATCATTTTTCCTTCACATAATGAATGAATTACATGGGGACGCAGCTAAAGGCTTACGCTACGTCCCTATTGTACGAAAGGAGCCATGATATGCAACCGAAATCTTATTCCATATTTGGCGGTCACGGAAGTAAATCTGGTATTGAACATGCTGCAGAAGTGATATTTACCATCTGCGGCTTCTTTGCTGTTCTGGCTGTGGCGTCAATCAGTATCTATATGTTAACAAGCGGTACTCCTGCTTTATTTAAAGTTGGGATTCTTGATATTTTATTTGGTTCCGTCTGGAAGCCGGACGCAGCCATACCAAGCTTTGGAATTCTTTATGTTATTTTAACCTCAATTGTCGGAACTGCTCTGTCAATAGTAATTGGTGTGCCAATTGGAGTTTTGACAGCCGTATTTCTGGCGGAGGTAGCCCCTAAAAGACTGGCCAATATCGTCCGGCCTGCAGTAGAACTTCTGGCAGGAATCCCATCTGTCATTTATGGACTTCTGGGTATTCTGATTTTAAATCCGCTTATGTATGATCTGGAACTGAAGATTTTTAAAGGTTCTTCCACTCATCAGTTTACAGGCGGTGCTAACTTGATTTCTGCCGTACTGGTGCTTGCTCTTATGATCCTGCCTACTGTGATTAATATCAGCGAAACCGCCCTGCGATCTGTTCCCCATCATTTAAGAAGCGCATCCCTGGCACTGGGTGCAACAAAGATACAGACCATCTTCCAGGTGGTAATCCCTGCAGCAAAATCAGGAATTATCACTGCAATTGTTCTGGGAACCGGAAGGGCTATCGGCGAGGCAATGGCGATCAGTCTGGTATCCGGAAGTTCTGTAAACCTTCCGCTGCCATTCCATTCGGTCCGTTTTCTTACAACAGCAATTGTATCAGAAATGTCTTATGCTTCCGGACTTCACAAACAGGTTCTGTTTACCATCGGACTGGTTCTGTTCGTCTTTATTATGCTGATTAATGTAATTCTAAACAGTCTTCTAAAGAAAGGAGCGGATAAAAATGACAAATGATCTCGTAATCCCTGTTCACAGAGATTCTATTATTGTAAATAGTATCTATAATGGCAGAAAAAGAGTTTCAGATTCACTTTTAACATTACTTATTTATTTATGTGCATTTATTTCTATTTTTATACTGATCGGCATCATGGGGTATGTCTTCGTCAGAGGAGTTCCTCAGCTTAATGTAGAGTTTCTGACTACCGTACCAAGCACTATTAAAGGAACTTTCGGCATTCTGGGAAATATTGTAAATACTCTTTATGTAGTAGTAATCACCCTGGTTATTGCCACCCCTCTGGGTGTTGGCTCTGCCATCTATTTAAATGAGTACGCAAAAGGGGGGAAGGTGGTTCGTATAATTGAGTTTACAACCGAAATTCTATCCGGAATACCCTCAATTATATTCGGACTTTTTGGATATGTATTCTTTGGAAGCACACTGGGATTTGGTTACTCCATTCTGACCGGTGCACTGACCCTATCCATCATGGTTCTTCCTCTTATCACACGAACCACACAAGAGGCTTTAAAAACAGTTCCTGAAACCTACCGCTCCGGCGCCCTGGGTATTGGTGCTACAAAATGGTATATGATCCGCACAATTTTACTTCCCAGCGCCATGCCCGGTATTGTTACCGGAATTATCCTTGCTATCGGGCGAATTGTCGGGGAATCAGCAGCTCTTCTGTTCACGGCAGGCAGCGGATATATTCTTCCAAGAAGCTTCTTCGGAAAAATATTGGAATCCGGCGGCACGCTGACCATTCAGCTCTATCTGTGCATGCAGAAAGCCAAATATGACGCAGCCTTTGGAATTGCGGTAGTACTTCTGGTAATCGTACTTGCAATTAATGGGCTTGCAAAGTTTCTGTCCCATAAATTTAACACGGAGGCGAAAGAATAGTGAATACCAATACAATAAAAATCTCAACCAGTCATTTGAATTTATATTATGGAACCAATCACGCCTTAAAGGATGTGAGCATGGAACTTTATACCAACAAAATCACCGCATTTATCGGACCTTCCGGCTGCGGCAAATCTACTTACTTAAAAACCTTAAACCGCATGAATGATCTGGTTCCCAATGTAAAAATTGAGGGTGAAGTCATGTTAGACGGTGAAAATATCTACGATCCGAGAGTTGACACTACGCTGCTTCGTAAGAAAATCGGCATGGTGTTTCAGCAGCCTAATCCGTTTCCCATGAGCATCTATGACAACGTTGCTTACGGCCCCAGAATTCATGGCATCAAGAATAAATCTGAACTTGATTCCATTGTAGAAAACAGCCTGAAGGGAGCCGCACTGTGGGATGAGGTATCCGGACGGTTAAAAAAATCGGCGCTGGGTCTGTCCGGCGGCCAGCAGCAGCGTTTGTGCATTGCCAGAGCTTTGGCTGTGGAACCAGAGGTTCTGTTAATGGATGAACCAACCTCCGCCCTTGATCCGATATCTACTTTAAAAATCGAGGACTTAATGGATGAACTAAAGGAAAAATATACGGTTGCAATCGTAACTCACAATATGCAGCAGGCAACCCGTATTGCAGATCAGACCGCATTCTTTCTTGTGGGTGAGGTCGTGGAATACGCTCCCACTACGGAACTTTTTACTGCTCCTAAGGATTCCCGGACTGAGGATTATATTACGGGACGTTTCGGTTAATCAATCTATTACGTATAAAAGGAGAACCTTATATGACTACAAGAGTAAATTATGAACATGAGTTAAATCTTTTAAATGATGATATAAAGGAGATGGGACGGTTAGTAGAGAATTCAATTGAACAGTGTTTCATCGCTTTTGAAGATCAGGATTTTGAAAAGGCGGAGGACATTATTAAAGGTGACCGAACCATTAATGATTTAGAACGCTCCATAGAAGCACGCTGTCTTTCCATTATTCTTCGCCAGCAGCCCGTAGCCGGTGACTTAAGAGTGGTTTCCAGTGCTTTAAAGGTAGTAACAGATCTGGAAAGAATCGGGGATCACGCATCTGATATTGCAGAATTGATCCTTCGGATTAAGGGTGAGCATGTCTATCATGTTGTCCGCCATATTCCGTCTATGGCAGTTGCAGCAAGAGAAATGGTCCGCAGTTCTATAGAAGCATTTATCCAGCAGGATGTGGATACAGCAAAGGAAATTGAGAAAAAAGATGATGTGGTGGATGAACTGTTCGGAAAGGTGAAGCTCGATGTGGTAGATTTATTAAAACAATCGGCTGAGCATATTGACCAGTGTATTGATCTACTGATGATTGCCAAATATTTAGAACGTATCGGAGATCATGCGGTAAATGTATGTGAGTGGACTGAATTTTCTAAAACCGGTGCTTTGAAAAATGTTCGGATTTTATAATCAGCATACGAAGCAAAAGTGCCGCGAAACAGCTGCTGTCCAACTGTTTCGCGGCATTTTCAGGCCTGTTACTCACCGCAATTGTTTCTTATAAATGCTTCCACTGCTAACAATGCTTCTTCTGCTTTTACCCCAGCCGCTTCAAATGTCAGCACATCTCCCTTTACCGCATCCATAGACATAACTGAAAGAATATCTTTTGGCTGGTACTTTTTAGAAATCAGCTCGTTTTTATAAACCTGAATGTCGCATGGATACTCTTTTAAAAGTCTGACAAGCAGCAATGCCGGTCTGGCATGAAGTCCTAAATCATTTGCAACTACTACACTTCGTTTTATCATAATCTGATTCTCCTTATCCAATCGACTGCTGCTGCCATCTCCATGCTAATCCATCATTTCACCATTACTTTCAATAACTTTCTTATACCAGTAAAAGGACTTTTTCTTCCTGCGCTCCAGTGTGCCGTTTCCATTATTATCTCTGTCTACATAAATAAATCCATAGCGTTTTTCCATCTCACCTGTTCCTGCACTTACCAGATCAATACAGCTCCAGGAAAGATAACCAAGACAATCCACACCATCTTCTACAGCTGCTTTCATGGCTTCTATGTGATCTCTGGTATAGGCAATACGGTAATCGTCATTGATGGTTCCGTCGGATTCTATTTTATCTGCTGCACCAAGACCATTCTCAACTATAAAAAGAGGCTTTTGATATCGGTCATACAAATCATTCATTGTAATGCGCAGTCCCAGAGGATCAATCTGTCTTCCCCATGGCGTAATATCCAGATGAGGATTTCTAAGTGTATGAATGGCATTGCCGTCTGCAGTTTTTCCGCTGATTTCCGGACTGACACCAGCCAGGCGGCTGGAATAATAACTAAAAGCAATATAGTCCACCGGATTACATCGCAGAATTTCTTCATCTCCGGCTTCCATTTTCAATGAAACTCTTTTTTCTTTCCAGATTCTCTGTGCATAGGATGGATATTTTCCCCGTACCTGCACATCGATAAACAGATACGATTCCTGATTTTTCTCCACAGCTTCCCAAACATCCTGAGGATTGCAGCTATATGGATAAAAAGATCCCGCCGCAAGCATGCAGCCAACCAGAAGTTCTTCTTTGCACTCATGTGCCATTTTCACAGCCAGCGCACTGGCTACCAATTGGTGGTGTGCCGCCTGATAGGCAATCTGGCTGACATTTTCTATATCCTCTGTCAACATACCGCCGCCGAAAAATGGAATGTGTGTAATCATATTGATTTCATTAAAAGTGATCCAGTATTTTACTTTCTTTCCAAACCGTTTAAAAAGCAGACTGCAATAGTTTAAATACAGATTTATAAGTACCCGGTTCTCCCAGCCGCCATATTTTTTCGTCAACGCAAGGGGTGTATCGAAATGGCAGATGGTCACAACCGGTTCCATATGACGTTTTTTGCATTCGTCAAACAGATTATCATAGAATTGCAGACCCGCCTCGTTGGGTTCTCCTTCTCCTTCCGGAAATATACGGGCCCAGCTGATTGATGTGCGGAACGCTTTTATACCTAATTCTTCCATCAGTGCAAGATCTTCTTTGTACCGATGATAAAAATCAATGGCACCGTGGCTGGGATAATAGCCATAATCTTTTTTAAGCGCCAGTTCCGGATGATACATTGCTTCTTTTCTTCCATACTGTGCTGACGGAAGGATATCCATGGGCGACAATCCTTTTTGATCCTCCAGATAAGCCCCCTCACACTGATTTGCAGCTACGGCTCCTCCCCATAGAAAATCTGTTTTTAATTTCATATAATCTCCTTAAAGTATTGTAAAAAGCAGCTGTCCGCTCTTAACCGGTCCCTCTTCACTTGGTATAATATCAAGATAATCTCCTGTATTGGTTACAATAACCGGAACTACTGTTTCATATCCGGCTGCTTCAATTGCCTGTTTGTCAAATTCAATGAGAAGATCACCGGTTTTCACCTGATCCCCATCTGATACATGAACGGTAAAGTGCTTTCCTTCTAACTCAACCGTATCAATTCCAATATGGATCATCAGTTCTGCTCCTTCATTGCTTCTCAGTCCAATCACGTGCTTTGTACGGAACACTGTTACTACCTCACCATCAAACGGTGCTGTGATTCTACCATCCACAGGTTCTACTGCCATTCCTTTTCCGGCAATTTCTTTTGCAAATGTCTCATCATTTACTTTTGAAAGGTTCACTTTATTGCCGTTTACCGGACTGGATATACTGATTTTTTTACTTTTTAATCCAGATTCCTCTTCTTGTTTATTATAACCCGGTGAAGCCACCTTGTCATTCTCTGTTTCTTTAAATCCATAAAACCAGGTTAATAAAAAGGTTATGGAAAATCCAATAACACAGGAAATAAGGGCATTTACCACATTCATTGGATTTTCCCCAATGAAGATCGGAATTGACAGAAGGCCGGGGGTACCTGACGTATAACGAACGACTCCCATCAGACCGGAATAAAATCCGCCTGCTGCACCTCCAAGCATTACAGACAGCAATACTTTTTTATACTTGATTGTAACACCATACATGGCTGGTTCTGTTATTCCCATAAGTGCCGTGATTCCTGCAGAGGATGCCTGCTGCTTAAACTGCCTGTCCTTAGTTTTCATAGCCACACACAAAGAGGCAGCGCCCTGGCAGATGTTTGAAACCAGACTTCCTGGTCCCATAACTGCTTCATACCCGTACGTACTGTAGGAGGTCATCAGTATCGGCAGAAAGCTCCAGTGCATTCCTGTTAAAACCAGAAGCGGCATAAAAGCTCCCATCAGCATGGGAACCAGCCAGCTTACATGGTTGTTTAAAAAATCCGTTACTATGGCAATTACCGTACCAATATAAGAACCGATCGGTCCTAAAACAACTAATACAACCGGCGCAACAATTAATATTGTAAGGACTGGCTTCATAAAGAATTTAACCGGTTTCGGTGAAACTTTATCTGCAAACCGCTCTACATAGGTCATGAGCCAGACAGCAAGTATAATGGGAATTACACTGGAACCATAATTAACCAGTTTAACCGGGAGGCCCAGAAAGAAAACCGGGTCACCGGCTGATATCATCTTAGCAAAATTGGGGTGAAGTAAAATCCCCCCCATCATAACTGCCAGATAGGGATTACAGCCCAGTTTTTTTGCTGAGGAGAACGCCAGCATCACCGGCAGAAAATAAAAACCGGCATCTGCTATAAAGCTTAATATGGAGTACACCTGGGAGTCCTTATTCATTCCCAGAAGAACACATATAACTAAAATCGCTTTTATCATACCTGCAGCAGTAATTGCTGGAATAACCGGAGTAAAAATAGAAGCAAAAATATCCATTAACGAATCTAATTTCCCAACTTTTTGCGCAGGTGCTGCTGCCTCATCAATCTGGCCCATTTTTCTTATTTCCTCACAAACGGTTGACACATCGGTACCTATAATGATCTGATACTGGCCTGATTTTTTTGCTGCTCCCAGTACACCTGGTATTTCTTTGATTTTATTCAGATCAATTTTTGATTCATCTTTAAAATTCATTCTCAGACGGGTAGCACAATTGTTTAACTGTGTGATATTGCTGCTTCCGCCCACATGGTCCAGAATCTCTTTTGCCAATTCATAATGATTCATAATCTTCTTCTCCTGTCTCTAGGTTTATATCTATATGAAACAAAAAGGTGTCGACATTCCTTTTTATTAAATCTGGTTTCTGTTTTTTATTTCCCTCTCTGCAACACGATTAATATGCAGCATGAAATAAATCATTTCTTCCTGTGAAATCGTAATGCCGTATTTTTTTATGAAATAATCTTTAACCTTATCTGCACATGCCTTGGCCTGAGGCATCTTTGCTTTAATCTGGTCATACAGGAAATTATCCTCTGACATAAATATTTCTTTTTTTAGCATTCTTCTGGCGAAAAAACGAATATGAGTGACAAAACGGCTGTAATTTAACGTATCTTCATCTAATTCAATCTGATAATGGTATTTCACCAGATTTAGTATGTCATGCTCAATCTCCGCAACCGCCATGGTCTGCTGAATCTTCTCTCCATTTTGCTGCGCATTGATAAAGTGAACGGCAATAAAACCAATTTCATCATCAGAAAGATGAATTTTTTCGTAATACCAGATGAGTTTCAGCGAATTTTTTGCAGCCTCATATTCCTTGGGATAATAATTCTTTATCTCCCAAAGCAGGGCATTTTTTATCGTCAGTCCGGCTTTATATCTGGATATGGTATAACTGATATGATCAGTCAGGCCAATATATATACTGTCATGAAATGTTACCTGCAATTCTTCCTGAGCCTGTTCGATAATTTTGTTTGCCAGTTCCACCTGATTTAAAGGAACCTCTTTTAATAATGAAATATATTTAGAATAGGTTTCAGGAGATTCAAACACGAACTTTTTATCGATCTTATCTATGTCTGCTAATTCTCCGACCTGTTTCTGAAATGCAATTCCTCTGCCTAAGAGTATCACTTCAGACATTTTATCATCTTCTGCTAAAATAATATTGTTGTTGTATATTTTTTTAACATGATAATTCATCTTCTGATTCCTCCTCTTCTAAATAAAAAACACCTAAATCAGTATGCATAGTTTCTTATGCACACTAATCCAGGTGTTGCCTGCTGAACAGTTACAATCCCAATATGATAATACAAGTATAACACAGGACAGAGAGATTAATCAATTGTGTATCATTCCATATTAATCGCACTTCATTTGTGCAATATGCACATATTTTACAGCTTTAAATCAGCTTTATCAAGCATTCTTATTCCTTTACAATAAGTCTGTATTACATCGTAAGAGTCACTCAGTACAACCAGATCTCCGTCGTATCCTGCGTTCAGACGTCCTTTCCTGTCATCCACTCCCAGACACTTAGCTGGATTAATGGTACAGGAATTAAGGGCACAATCAAACGGCACCATCGCTTCCTCCACTAAAAGCTTTAATCCCTGGTTCATCTTTAAAGTACTGCCTGCTATGGTTTCCGTTCCCTTTAAATAGGCAAGACCGTTTTCCCTGATTTCAATTTCATGACCGCCTAACTGATAGCATCCTCCTGCCGGACAGTTCTTAGCTCTTAAGGAGTCACTGATCATAATGGCGTAATCCCGGCCTTTTGCCGTATAATAGTTATTCAGTGCAGCCAAGTGGCTGTGACAGCCATCACAGATGATTTCTCCGTAAATATCCCGCACTCTCAGAGCAGTTCCTACCAGCCCCGGTTCCCGGTGATGAAATGCCGTCATACCGTTGTAAACATGAGTCATGGAAGTGACCCCGTTGGCAATTCCCATGAGTGCCTGTTCATATGTAGCGGCTGAATGGCCCATACTTACCACTACTCCATGGCTTTTACAGTATTTTGTAAGAGCGAAACCTTCATCCCGCTCCGGAGCAAGAGTGATATATTTAATCTTTCCTTTTGCAGCCTTCTGATAGCTCTTAAACTGCTCAACCGACGGTATTGCTATGGCTTCCGGCGGCTGTGCGCCCTTGTATTTCATATCCAGATAAGGACCCTCGAAATGAATTCCCAGGATTTCCGCTCCCTCATAACCGTCTTTTACCACATCTGCTATATTAGATACTGCCTTTTCTAAAACTCCGGGCATCTGCGTGACCGTAGTCGGCAAAAGTGCAGTAACCCCCTCTTCGGGAATACGCCTGATCCAGTCCCGAAGTCCCTGGGAATCTCCATCATTGGTATCATAACCATATGCGCCATGGGTATGGATATCAATAAAGCCCGGCACAATCCGGCAGCTGTCATAATCCTGATCTGCCGTATGCGTTCCATATTCATAAACAGCCTGAATTTTTCCTTCTGACAGCTCAAGCTGTACCGGAATAAACTGTCCTGCAATCCAGACACGTTTGCTCTGTATAATCATATTCCTGCTCCTCTCTACTTCCGGATGACGTGTGACAGGCTGAACCTGACCTTTCTTTTAGTATAATCAGTTCGTTTCCGGTTTTCAAGAAGTTTTGGAATTTTTTTTTATTTTATTTCACTTTTCGGAAATTTCATCCTACATAATTGGCCAGCGTATGGTTACACGGAATAAATCAGCCTCTGTCTCAACAGTAAGTTTACCGTTTTGCAGTTCCACGAAGCTTTTAGCGATTGCCATTCCCAGACCCGACCCCTCTGTATTCCTTGCCTGATCT
The DNA here is from genome assembly GCF_033342255.1 of Clostridium boliviensis. Taxonomy (NCBI): domain Bacteria; kingdom Bacillati; phylum Bacillota; class Clostridia; order Eubacteriales; family Clostridiaceae; genus Clostridium; species Clostridium boliviensis. The sequence goes on along the minus strand of NZ_JAWONS010000133.1, from coordinate 203,847 downwards.
CCCCTGGCAAAACGTTCGGTTATCTCCTCCGGATTAAAAGTCAACTCTGCAGCTGAAATATTTTTTAATATAATAACAACCCAGTCATTATCTTTTTTCAAATCAATGTAAGCCCGTGTTCCAGGCATCGCATATTTGATTATATTCGTAAGCAGATTATCAAATATCCGGTAAGTCTTCTGGCTGTCCAGTGAAAGTATTATTTTTTCATCCGGTAAATACCACCGAAAGTCAATGGTTGATTCCTCAATCTTATCACTAAGCTCAAAGCTCACCTCTTTTAACAGGCTGACAATATCAACATCTTCCAGATTCAGTGTCACATTGTTGCTGTTTGCCTTGCTGATCTCAAAAAGATCCTCAATCAGAGCTTTAAGCCGCATGGACTTCTGTTCCAGAATGTCTATATAGGCTTTGCGCTGTTCCGGTGTGGCGTGATCATCTTTTAACAAATTTACATAGGTTATAATGGCTGTCAGAGGGGTTTTTAAATCATGGGACATATTGCTGATTAAATCAGTCTTCAGCTTCTGGCTCTTTACCTCTTCATTCACAACTACTTTCAACCCGTTCTGAATCTTTTGTATTTCTTTTTTAAAGGGATCAAATACGCCTAAATCCTCTTCAATTGTCGCCTCTATATTACCTTCAGCAATTTGGTTTGTTGCTTTTAACAGTATGTTAAATTTGCTGCTCAGATCCTGATAATACTTTCTCATGACAAAAAACAAAATAACAGAGTAAAGGAAGAATGCTCCCACGCCCAGAAACCACAGGCTGCACAAAATGGTAAGTACAATAAAATTCACTGCTGCAATCTTAAAGATTGTCCGGTCAGATTTTTCCTGTAAATTGATTTCTCCAAGATAATGGTATATTTTTTTCACACATCTGATCACCCAGCCCCAAAACAGGCCGCAGATGGTTCTTTCTCTTAAATAACGGCCTATCCCTATATGAAATACATCTCTGATACACAGGACTGACCAATATACCACTGTAAAGGGTATCAGCCACCACAGCATATTCCAAAGCTTTACCATGATATTGGCTGCTTCCGGAAGAAAATTGGCACGCAAAAGAGCACTGTATAAATCCCCGCGGTTTGTCACCGCTACCAGGCTTGTGAGACCTGCGCCAAAGGCGACTGCACCAGCTCCGATTCCGGCCACCACCTCAAAGGGCGTTCTTAAAAGCGCAACATCATCAGCCAGGCTTACGTCAAAACAGGAAAACAATAACGCAAGCGCGGCAACTGCGCAAATCAGCCCGATAAAGATACGGGTAACGCTTCCTGAGTTTTCATAGGCGGTCCAGATATTGCTGTTTGTATCTTTTAAAGCATCAACCTGCTGTTTTGACATGCCATAGGCAAAGGACATGTTTCTGGGATTGGAAAGTTTTATATTCCCATCAGTAAAGTACTGGTCGTCGTAATAGCTCTGCAGAGGATCTGAATCCCCGAATTGCTGAAGTGTATTGAGTAAGTAAGCCGTATTCTCACCGCTTATACAGGATATGTCCATACGTCCCTGTTCATCATAATGCAGAACTGCCTGAAACACGTAATGGCTGTTGTTTGGAATAAACCGTCCTTCAGCATGATCAAGAACCACATTTCCGCCTTCATCTATCATCTGATAATCAATGGACTTTCGGATTCTCCCAAAATAACGGTTCCAGTTTTCATATTCCCGTATACAATTCTGCCGCAGTTCCCTTAGATATTCTGTATTATTTCCGGCTTTCAGCTCCGCTTCGGCTTCCGGCAGAAAATACTGAAAAGGAGAGAGAATCTTATTCTGTTCTGACTGGGCATCTTCCATTGACAGAACATAATTCCCATAAGACAGATGTCGTAAAAAAGTATTTTCTTCATAGACAGGAGTTCCGCTACGGGTAGATTCATTCTGAAAGAAGGGATAAAGCGCCACCATAACTAATGCCGCTGCAAATACAACTGCTACCGCAATAAACGCACTGAATTTATGACTGTTTTTCAATTTTATATCCAACGCCCCACACCACCTTTAAATATTTAGGTTCCTTCGGGTTTAATTCAATTTTTTCCCGGATTTTTCTTATGTGCACCATAATTGTATCCGTATTGATCGCCCGCTCATTCCAGACTCTTTCATAAATCTCTTCCGCAGAAAATACTCTGCCGGGGTTCTTCATGAGAAGAGCAAGTATTTTAAATTCAATGGGTGTCAGCTTTACCAGCTTTTCATCTACCGTAACCTCAACTGTATCTTCATTTAATTCCAGCCCGCCGATGGAGTAGGCATTACTTTTCTCTTTCTGTTCCTTTTCTTCCAGCATATCCATATATTTTCTGTACCGTCTCAGCTGGGAATTTACTCTGGCAAGGAGTTCCATCGGGGTAAACGGCTTTGCAACATAATCATCTGCTCCGATGTTAAGACCCATGATCTTATCCACCTCTTCCGACTTGGCAGACAGAATAATGACTGGAAAATCATGTTTTTCCCGCAGCTTTACAGTCATGGTAATCCCGTCCATACGCGGCATCATTACGTCAACTATCGCCAGGTGGATTTCCTCCCGTTCCAGTATTTTAAGACCTTCCAGACCATCTGCCGCCTGAAATACTTCATATCCCTGACTTCTTAAGTATATTTCAACTCCCTCTCTGATTTCTTTGTCATCTTCAACTAATAAGATATGGTTTGCCTCCATGTGATCTCTCCTTATCTATCATAATCCGCCGATTCATACCGCCGGCTTCTGCAACAATTACAACTCACTCCTATACTAATTCTCTACAATCTTAGGATAAAATACCATTCTTAAAATGATTGACAGAGAAAACGAAAGAAATTCTAAAATTCCCCGTACTTCTATGCAGGCAAAAAAAGGTGCTAAGGAAATCAGCTTCCTTATGCACCTTGTGATTTAGATTTCATTCGTTGTTTTTCTGATATTTGTATCCATTAATCTGTTAAAACCAAGCCACCCGTGATTGTCTCCTGCAGCTTTTAACACTTCAATCATGGTCTCCATCTTTGCATCTGTATTGTCTGCAAAGTTAAGAGCCAGAGCTTCAATCAGAGCCGGCTTTTTCGGTGAGCCGTATTCCAGTTCCCCATGATGGGCCAGAATACAATGCTTTAATTCGGTAGCAGACTTCTCCGGGAATCCCGGAATGGAGCGGATTCTCTCTGACACCATCTCCGTACCGATCATAATGTGGCCGAGAAGCTGTCCATCATCGGTGTAATCATTCTCCGGAAACGTGGAAAGTTCTTTTGTCTTTCCAATATCATGAAACATTGCGGCAGTCAGTAAAAGATCCCGGTTAAGCAGAGGATAATACCCCGCATAATAATCACAGAGCTTTACTACGCTTAATGTATGTTCCAGCAGACCGCCTACAAAACCGTGATGTACGCTTTTTGCTGCGGAATGGAACTGGAATGCCTTGGCAAAATCTGCATCCTCTGTAAAGAAGCTTTCTAACAGCGCTCTGAAGTATGGACTTTTTACTGAACGGATAAAGCCTGTCAGTTCCTCATACATCACTTTAATATCTTTTGCAGAAACCGGAAGATAATCACCAGGAGTATATTCCCCTTCTTCCGCTTTCCGGATTCTCTTTATATTCAGCTGATTGGAATTCTGGAACACTGTTACATCTGCATCTATGTATACATAATCCAGTGTCTCGAAGTTACCGATTCCCGGGGATCCCAGGTCCCAGATTTTAGCATCTACAGTCCCTGTTTTGTCCTGAAGTATCAGGTTGCCGTATTCCTTTCCTGATTTGGTAAGGGAAATCTGCCTGTTTTTGCACAAAAACACATCAGAAACATGCATTCCTTCCCGGAATGATTCAATATATTTCATTTTTTTCCTCCATATCTTACTGAAAGCAACAAGGAAGCCAGGATATTTACCTGGCTCCGATGGTTACCTGATATTGTATCTTTTTATATTCTTCCCGGCCATTACGGGATACAGTCACAGGAATTACCTGTCCAGGAGTGGATTTTTCCAGAACCACCTGAAAATCCTTCATAGTGACAATGGCTGATCCGCCCATCTCGGTGATGATATCACCGCTTTGTATTCCTGTATTGTAAGCGGGGCTGTCTGTATTCACTTCCACCACGTATACACCAAGAGGCATACCGCTGCTGTTCATCACTGCACTCACTTCCTGCCCTTTGATTCCAAAGTATGGGAATGGTGCACCATTGCTTAGCTTTTCCAGAATACTCTTATAATCTGATATGGCCATGGCTGCTGTCATATCCTTGCTGCTGTCGTTTTTATATTCATCTGTCACCCAGCCGATAATCTGACCATTTGTGTTCATGAGAAACGTACCGGCCCCAGCATTCCCTTTAACATCGGTATACAGAATTCTGGTCATACCGTCAATGATCTGAACATTCTTCGTAATAAAAGAAATAAAACCATATCCGGTGGAATGAACCATCCCTGCAGGACCGCCGATTGCAATCACAAGGTCTCCCTGCTTTACTGAATAAGAGTTGCCAAGTTCAATCGCTTTAACCTCTTCCAGCTGCGTCCTGTCTAAATCAGCAGTTGAAACGCTGACAATTGCCATACCAGACAGCTTATCTTTCTGTTTAATCTTTCCCTGAACCTCTTTCCCGTCGGAGAAAGCAACCCGAATCGATTCTGCATCCTCTACCGCGCTTTCCGGTGTTAAAATGAGGAGTTCCTCATTTGCAGAGGCAGTAATCACACCTGAGTAAAGTCCGGAGTTTTCAACCGGATTATTAAACCAGTCCTTCTGTGTCTTAACGGAATGAACCGTAACAATTCCCTTGTCCGCCTTTTGCACCACAGATTTTAAGCTTCCGTAAAGAGTATTTAAATCGTCCACGGAAAATGGATACTTCTCCATGGCAGACTTTAAAATGTCTTCGATTGGTTCCGTCTCCGCAGCAGTCGTAGTGGTATCCGCCGCAGAAGTAACGGTCTCAGGCTCATCCTTTGGTATGGTCACCGGAGTCATCTCACCGGTGGATTCTCCCACTAGTAATCTCTCAGCTACAGGTCTGGATATGACAAATGTAACTGCCGCAACCATTCCGAAAATAACTGCAGTCACTAAAAGACCCAGAAGTCTCTTAAACATATCCCTTTTTGACATGGGCTGTCTTACAATCTTTTCATTGATAAAACGGCGGGTCTCCGCCTTTCTATCATCTGGCCCGTTATTTTCCGGCATACTTACCCTCCTTTTCAGAAGACCTATGTACTATTATAAGGTTCTTCCCTGTTTTATGCAAGAAAAACATATGAAACAGTGGTAAAAACAACAACCTGAGGATTGCAGTATTTGTCTTTCCTATGCTATACTGTAACCGTTCCCATTATTCAAAAACCGGTTATGATCCCGGTTAAATATTCACAAAGAAAGCAGAATAATTAAGGTATAACTTATGAATCAAAAAGCACTAAAAACGTTAGAATATTATAAAATCATCGAACAACTTACCGAATATGCCTCCTGTGAGTCCGGGAAGGAGCTGTGCCGCAGACTGGTACCCTCCACGGATTATGAGGAGATAACCACTTCCTTAAAAGAAACCACCGATGCAGTTACCAGAGTCCGTCAGAAGGGCGGAATCTCCTTTGGAGGAGTTAAGGATATCCGTGCTTCCTTAAAGCGGCTGGAAGTGGGGAGTTCTCTTGGAATCATAGAAATTTTATCCATTAGTTCCCTTCTCACAGCATCTGCAAGAGCAAAGGCATATGGCAGGCATGAGGATGCTGAGATTTCTGAAGATTCTCTGGAAGAGTTTTTCCGCATTCTGGAACCCCTGACTCCGGTTAACAACGAGATCAGGCGCTGTATCATTTCGGAGGAAGAGGTCAGTGACGATGCCAGCCCCGGGCTTCACCATGTCAGACGCTCCATGCGTTCTATTAATGATAAGATCCATACCCAGATGAATTCCATTTTAAATTCCAACCGTTCCTACTTACAGGATGCGGTTATCACCATGAGGGATGGAAGATACTGTCTGCCTGTGAAGTCCGAACACAAATCCCAGGTTTCCGGAATGGTTCATGACCAGTCTTCTACCGGGTCAACGCTCTTTATCGAACCAATGGCAATCGTTAAACTGAATAACGATTTAAGAGCTCTGGAAATTCAGGAACAGAAGGAAATAGAGATGATTCTTGCGGATTTAAGCAATCAGCTGGCACCTTACCTGGAAGAACTTGAGACAAACTTCCACACTCTTACCAGACTGGATTTTATCTTCGCAAAGGCAGCACTTGCCAAACATTATAACGGCAGCGAGCCAATCTTTAACAAGAAACATGAGATTCGTATTAAAGAAGGGCGTCATCCTCTGCTGGATCCGAAAAAGGTTGTCCCCATTACCATTCACTTAGGAAAAACGTTCGATCTTTTAATTGTTACAGGACCTAATACCGGCGGTAAGACGGTATCATTAAAAACAGTAGGTCTGTTTACCCTGATGGGACAGTCCGGTCTTCATATACCGGCATTTGACGGTTCTGAGCTGTCAGTCTTTGATGAAGTGTTTGCAGATATCGGAGATGAGCAGAGCATTGAACAGAGCCTTAGTACTTTTTCCGCACATATGACAAATATTGTACAGATCTTAAGTAAGGCAGACAGCAATTCTCTCTGCCTGTTTGATGAGCTTGGAGCCGGTACGGACCCTACAGAAGGGGCTGCCCTGGCTATCTCCATCCTTTCGTTCCTTCACAATATGAAGTGCCGGACCATGGCAACCACTCATTACAGCGAGTTAAAGGTCTTTGCCCTTACCACCCCCGGTGTGGAGAATGCCTCCTGCGAATTCAATGTAGAGACACTTCAGCCCACTTACCGGATCCTGATCGGCGTTCCAGGCAAAAGTAATGCCTTTGCCATCTCAAAGAAGCTGGGACTTCCGGAATATATCATAGATGAGGCTAAGACTCATCTGGAAGCAAAGGATGAAACATTTGAGGATCTGCTGACACATCTGGAAGAAAACAGGGTTACTATAGAAAAAGAACGAATCCAGATTGCATCCTACAAACTGGAAGTGGAACAGTTAAAAGCCCGATTAACCCAGAAGGAAGAGCGGCTTAATGAACGCCGGGACAAGGTGATTCAGGATGCAAAAGAAGAGGCCCGGAAAATCTTACGGGACGCGAAGGATACTGCTGATCAGACCATCCGCCAGATTAACAAGCTGGCTTCCGACTCCGGAGTTGGCAAGGAGCTGGAGGCAGAACGCAGCCGGTTAAGAAACAAGCTAAAGGATGTGGACTCTTCCCTTTCCATAAAGAGAGAGCAGAAAAATCCCGCAAAAGGAATTGATCCGAAGAAGCTGAAGCTGGGAGACGGAGTCAGGGTCTTAAGCATGAACTTAAACGGAACAGTAAGCTCCCTTCCCAATGCAAAAGGTGATTTATACGTTCAGATGGGTATCCTACGGTCACTTGTTAACCTGTCGGATTTAGAGCTGCTTCATGACGACACGATTCTGACATCTGCAAACGGAGGTTCCAAAAAATCAGGAAGCGGAAGCAGTACTGCGCGTATCTCCAAGTCCTTCTCCATTTCACCTGAGATCAATCTGATCGGTATGACGACAGATGAGGCGATACCTCAGCTTGATAAATATTTAGACGATGCCTATCTTGCCCATCTTCCCCAGGTACGGGTGGTACACGGCCGAGGTACCGGTGCCTTAAAAAATGCGGTGCATAAGCATTTAAAGAGATTAAAATATGTAAAAGAATTCAGGCTTGGTGTCTTCGGCGAAGGAGATTCGGGAGTCACCATTGTCTCATTTAAATAAATTTGAAAGGGGGATCCATTATGGCAGAGAAACAGCGGATTTTAATTGTGGACGACGACAGCAATATTGCAGAACTCATTTCCCTATATCTTTTAAAGGAATGCTATGAAACTGAAATCGTCGGAGACGGAGAGGAAGCGCTTCGGGTTTTTCCTGAATTTAAGCCAAATCTTGTCCTGCTTGATTTAATGCTTCCGGGCATGGACGGCTATCAGGTCTGCCGGGAGCTTCGTACCGGGTCCCAGATTCCGATTATCATGCTGTCAGCAAAGGGCGAGGTATTTGATAAGGTACTGGGTCTGGAGCTGGGAGCTGATGATTATATGATCAAACCATTTGATTCCAAGGAACTGGTGGCGCGGGTGAAGGCAGTGTTAAGACGATATCAGTCAGGTCCTGTTCCTGCTGCTTCCCATACGGACCAGCAGGGCGATTATGTGGAATATCCGGATCTGATTGTCAACTTAACCAATTACTCCGTTATCTATATGGGGCACTCCATTGAGATGCCTCCCAAGGAGCTGGAGCTTCTTTATTTCCTTGCCTCCTCCCCTAACCAGGTGTTTACCAGGGAACAGCTTCTGGATCATATCTGGGGGTATGAATATATCGGTGATACGAGAACTGTGGATGTTCATATCAAGCGTCTGAGAGAAAAGATCAAGGACCATACCGGTTGGGCACTTTCCACGGTATGGGGAATCGGGTATAAATTTGAGGTGAAAAGATAAGACGCTTTTGTCTCACCACCCACTGCCATCTGAATGTAGTCAAAAAGTTGAATATGAATGACATGATTATAAAAAAGATGTATACTTAATGCAATATCTGTAAAATTTTCAGTGAAATTTAAGACGTTATAGTTTAGAGGTGAACATTTCATGACACACTCCCTGTATTACAAATTCATCATGGGTTACTTACTCTTCGGCCTTCTGGGTTTTGTTACCATCGCTTCCTTCTCATCCAGAATTACCGATCAGTACCTTCTTCACCAGCAATCCGAATGTTTGTATGATGAAGCAAACCAGATTGCCACTTCCTTCAGCAGCATGTATCACGGAAAGGATATGAAGCTTTCCTCTTCCTATCCCGAACTTGTCAATGAAGCCGATTATCTCCACGCCCGTATATGGATTGTGGACCGTCAGGGTAAGATTGTATCAGACAGCCAGCAGCCAGGTAAGGATGGGGATATGATAGCCAATTTTGACCCTACCATTATGGGGAATAAATCCTATACCATTGGCACTTACTACAACGAATTTCCATACGACGTATTAAGTGTTCATGCTCCCATAACAGGGAATTATACCACCCACGGATATGTGGTGATCCACCTTCCCCTGTCCTATTTGCAGGGCCAGAGGAACGGAATACTGAATATCGTATATATTACCTCCGCTGTGGTATTCGCATTTTCTCTCATTATTTTACTTGTTTTCACAAAAAATGTTTATATACCCCTGAAAAAAATCACTGCAGGGGCCAATGAATATGCCCAGGGTAATCTAACACATCACATCGATGTAAATACAAGGGATGAGATGGGTTATCTGGCTGCCACGTTAAACTATATGTCTGATGAGATTAATAAGATGGAGGAATACCAGAGAACCTTTATCGCTAATGTTTCTCACGATTTCCGGTCACCCCTCACTTCGATTAAAGGCTACTTAGAAGCGATCTTAGACGGCACCATCCCGCCCCAGATGCATGAGAAGTATTTAACCCGTGTTATTTCCGAGACAGAGCGGCTGAACAAACTGACGCAGGGCATGCTGACCCTTAATACCCTTGACAGCAAAGGATATTTAAACCGTACCAATTTCGATATTAACCGGGTTGTAAAGGACACAGCCGCTTCATTTGAAGGCACCTGCAGCACTAAAAATATCACGTTTGATCTCACCTTCTCCGACAACATCCAGATGGTATATGCGGACCTGGGGAAGATCCAGCAGGTCCTTTATAATCTCATTGACAATGCGATCAAATTCAGCCATATGGATTCCACGATTTACATTCAGACTTCCAGCAAGTATGAAAAAATCTTTATCTCAATCAAAGATACGGGGATCGGTATTCCAAAAGAAAGCATCAAAAAGATATGGGAACGGTTCTATAAATCGGATCTGTCCAGAGGTAAGGATAAAAAAGGAACCGGGCTTGGACTGGCTATCGTACGGGAGATCATTCAGTCTCACGGAGAAAATATCGACGTGGTAAGCACAGAGGGGGTTGGATCAGAATTTATCTTCAGCCTTCCAAAATCAACAAATTTATAAGGCATGCGATCCATCCGGCGTTCGGATGGCGCATGCCTGTTTTTTTGTTGGTTTACAATCGTTTTACCGCATCCATTGCCAGTAGGGACCGTTCACATTCCTCCGCCTGCAGCGTAATCTGCCAGCACAAGGAACTGCCCTTCATATGCTCTGCAGCATAGCTGAGTCCATTGGTCCGTTCATCCAGAAATGGACGGTCAATCTGATTGGGATCTCCCAGAAGAATAATTTTGGTGCCTTTTCCAGCACGGGTGATAATACCCTTCACCTGATTCGGCGTCATATTCTGGGCTTCATCAATAATCAGATAGGTCTGAACAATGGAGCGGCCCCGGATAAAGGTCAATGCCTCTGTTTTTATCAGACCTCTGGAAAAAATCTCTTCTATCTTTCCAGCCAGCTCTTCTTCATTTTCATACCGCTTCTCCTCATTAGAATCAATGAGCTGTTCCAGGTTGTCGATCACTGGCCTCATCAATGGGGAAATCTTCTCCTGTTCATCTCCCGGAAGGAATCCAATGTCAGAATCAAACTGTGCATTGGGCCGGCTGACGATGATCCGCCTGTATTCCCCCGTGGGATTATTTAAAAGCTTTTCAAGCCCCACAGCAAGAGAGTAAAAGGTCTTTGCTGTTCCTGCCATGCCTTTAATAATGACCAGCGCAGCCGTCTCAGCCGGCTGCATCAGAGCCTCCTGAGCAAAATACTGGCCTGCATTTCTGGGCGTTACCCCATAAGGTCTGCTTTTCTGATAATCAAGGGGAACTATTTTATCTCCATTTACCCGTCCCAGTACTGTTTTTCTGGTTGACTGGTCCGCCTTTAAAATCACAAACTGATTCTCATACAGCTTTGGGCTGTATTTTTTTCCAGCCTCATCGGTTATGTATACCCGTTCTGCTAATATTCCCTTTTTCTTAAATTCCTTAAAATTCTCCTCCGGAGCAAAAACCTCAATCCTTCCGGTGTATTGCGCCTCACGCCCGGATACCTGCTCAGTTGTAAAATCCTCCGCCCGGATTCCGATAATCTGCGCTTTCACACGCAGCAGAATGTCCTTCGTTACCAGTATAACCTCTCCCTCAAGTCCTCTGCACACCTTGAGAATGCGGTTATCCATTTTGTCGTCTGGAAGATCCGCAGGCAGTACCACATCTACAAAGTTTTTCTCAATCCTGATTGTCCCTCCATGCTCCAGCATTACTCCTGTCAGTAAATCTCCCTGATGACGCAGCTCCTCTAAAAGCCTTATAGCCTTTCTTGCATTGGCACCTGTTTCGCCCTCAGCTTTTTTTAAGTGGTCCAGCTCTTCTAAAACAGCTATCGGAAGGACCACCCGGTTATCAGCAAAACAATTGATGGCATAAGGCGCCTGAATCAGAACATTGGTATCTACCACATAGGTTTTTGTCATTTACCGGACTCCTTTGCAATTTCAGAAACATTGGTTTCTGTAAATCTGATTATACCCTTTTCTAATTTCTTCTGTAACCAAAGTTTCGTAAAAGAAATGTAAAAACAGTTTCTTTTTTCTGGAATCCGGTTCCAGAAAACCTAATTTTTATGATATATGCTCCTGTTCGTCTTCCCCGCACGCCCCTGGTTTGGCTGGCCCTTTAATCAGCATCTTTCTTAATGACCAGATGACCAGAATTGTGCCTGTAATAAAAAATAATGCCATAAAGACCAATTGAATTATGTATCTGAACCCGGAGGAGATGAGCAGTTCCGGAACCATCTGAAATGCAAGACAGACCAGATAACCTCCTCCTACAAGCCTTAAACCAATGGTAACTGGTGCAGGTGACTCCCCCTGCTGCTTCTTATCTTTACTCATGTTCCTCCTATCCTCTGGAACGAACGGAATTGCGCTCCACTGCCGTTGAATCAAAGAGATAATTCCCGTCATAATAGGGATTCTCAATCATTCGTATCATATTTTCTGCTGCTTTTTTCCCGAGAGCCTCCATGGGATGGGGAAAAGAAGTGATGGGAACCTCACCCAGGGAAGCCAGTTCTGAATTATCTATACTGACCAGGGATAAATCTTTTGGTATCATAATTCCTCTCTTCATGCATATCCCAGACAGCAGATAAGCTACCTCATCATTATAACAAACCAGGGCCGTGCAGTCCTTTATCCGGTCAAAAAGATACTCGGACCAGGCTTCCAGATCATTCTGACTCTCTGTATCAATCCAGACGATTCCCCTTCTGTTTATAAGAAAGCCAGCCTGCTTCATAGCCTTTATAAATCCCAGATATCGAAGATGCCCCTGCCCGTCATCGCATTTAAAGATTCCTCCAATTCGTTTGTGTCCTGCACGGATCAGATACTCAACAGCCTTTTGTCCTACCAGCTCATCATTCAGTGCCACACAGGGAAACGGAAGCTGGGGGTAACTGCTGTTAAAGAACAAAATTGGAAGCTTTTGCTTTGCCAGTCTTAAGTAGGAATCCAGATTGGGATTTGGCAGTGCACTTTTTGCCGGTTCTACAATCAGACCGTCAATAAATCCCTTTTCCAGCAGTTTATAAAGAATTTCCCCTTCTTTTTCAATTCTGTTTCCAGTAAACGCTACCTGCATGGTATATCCGGCTTTTGACAACGTTTTTTCGATTCCTTTTAAAACTGGCGGAAAAATATAGCTGTCTACATAGGTACTGATTACTGCAATATTCTGATACCGTTCCTTTCTCTCTTCCCTGATTCCCACGCCTAAATAGGTTCCGCTGCCTCTGATTCTGGTCAGCATATTTTTCTGTTCCAGCACATCGATAGCATGACGGACAGTCTGCCTGCTCAGCTTAAACTCACGGCTCAGTTCGTTTTCTGAGGGCAGTTTATCCCCTGTACGGAATACACCATTCTGAATCTGCTCCATGACCCAGTTTACAACAGCCATATATTTTGCTTCCTGTAGCTTCATGTGATCTCGCTCTGTCATCTGCTATTTTTTTCTTTTGGATAATAAGTCAACCATAACTGCTCCTAATAAAACAGCTCCTTTTACGATCTTCTGAATATCCGTTGACCAGCCATAAAGTGACATGCCGTTGTTTAAGATTCCCATGATAAATGCACCTACTACCGCGCCTATGATAGTTCCGATTCCTCCTGATGTTGCGGCCCCGCCGATATAGCAGGCTGCAATGGCATCCAACTCGAACTGATCCCCTGCCTTGGGTGTTGCAGATGCATTTCGTGCGGAGAGAACGATCCCTGCAATTGCGCACATAATACCCATATTGGTATAAACCCAGAAAAATACTTTTTCCGTATTAATACCGGACAATCGGGCTGCCTTGGCATTTCCGCCCAATGCATAGATCTGCCTTCCTGCTACAGTTTTACTTGTGATAAAATGATACAAGGCGACCAGAACGCCCATCACCACGAGAACAAAAGGAATCCCGTTGTAGCGTGCCAGTTTATAGAAGAAAAACCACACGATCACCATAATAACACCCACCTTGGCTATGGTCTGCCACAGGGGATTAACTGGAAAATCGTATTTCTTTTTTGTCTGAATACTCCTGATCTCTGATAAGATAATAAAGGCGAAAGCAATGAGGGCTGCTGTGATGGAAACCAGATCGAGAGTTCCTCCCCCAAAGGGAATTTTTACTGTAGGGAGAAACCCCGCACCTATGTAGGTATAATCAGCCGGAAGGGGACCTTTGGTCTGTGCCTTTAACAGCGTATAGGTAAGCCCGCGCCCCATAAGCATGGTTGCAAGGGTAACAATAAAAGGAGGAATAGAAAGCTTTGAAACAAAAAATCCAACAAACATACCAGACAGAGTGCCAATGGCAAGCGCTGCCAGAATCGCAATCCACATACTGGTCTTATGGTCTACAATCATAATTCCCACAACAGCTCCGCATACTGCAACAATGGAACCAACCCCCAGATCGATATTACCGGTCAGAACGCAAAGAAGCATGCCTACCGCCAGAATTACAATATAGCTGTTCTGCATGATTAAATTGTTAATGTTTGCCGGAGACATATTTTTACCACCGGTCATTGCAGCAAAGATTAAGAAAACCACTATAAGAGCCAGAATCATACCATACTGCTTCATATTAATATTAACTGTTTTCTTCTTATCCATCTCTATTCTTCCTTTCCGTTATCTTCCATGATACACTTCATAATCTTTTCCTGTGAGAATTCTTCCCTGGTAAGCTCTCCGCAGATATGCCCGCTGTTGATGACATAGATACGGTCACAGGTTCCGATTAGCTCCTGAAGTTCTGATGATATAACAAGAATTGCTTTCCCGGCCTTAGCCAGATCATTAATAACGCAGTATATCTCATACTTGGCGCCAATATCAATGCCCCGGGTCGGTTCATCCAGAATCAGGATATCCGGCTGGGTCATCATCCACTTGGCGAGGACCACCTTCTGCTGGTTGCCGCCGGAGAGAGAACTGACTGTCTGGTTGATGGAATTGGACTTAACATTAATTTTTTTCCGGTAGTCCTCTGCAGAAATGATTTCTTTGTTTTTGTTAACAATTCCTTTTCTGGAAAAGAAATTTCTAAGAGCTGCCAGCGTCATATTTCCCTTCACAGTGTCTATGAGAATCAGTCCATAATTCTTACGATCTTCTGATACGTATGCCAGCTTGTTGTTAATGGCATCTCTGACATTTCTGATCAGGACCTGCTTTCCATTTATCTTTATGGTTCCGCTGATTTTCTGGCCATAGGATCTTCCGAAAATGCTCATTGCCAGTTCTGTTCTGCCAGCCCCCATCAGCCCGGCAAATCCCACCACTTCACCTGACCGCACATGGAAGGAAACATCCTGTATTACATGGTTGTTCGGATCATCGGGACGATAGGCATTCCAATTCTCTACCTCAAATATCTTATCTTTTATATTGCTGGTCCGCTCCGGAAAACGGTTGGTCAGCTCCCTGCCTACCATTCCTTTAATGATCCGGTCTTCGCTGATTTCATCCTTTTCTTTATCAAGTGTCTCTATGGTCTTTCCATCTCTGATTACAGTAATGGAATCCGCCACATAACTGATCTCATTTAGCTTATGAGAAATCATAATGCAGGTAATTCCATGCTTTTTCAGTTCCAGCATAATGTTTAGAAGACGTTTACTTTCCTCGTCATTGAGAGCTGCCGTAGGTTCATCCAAAATCAGAAGTTCCACCTGCTTTGCCATGGCTCTTGCAATTTCAATCAGCTGCTGTTTGCCTACTCCAAGGCCGCCCACTGGAACATTTAAGTTCTCATTCTCAAGGCCCACCTTTGCAAGCATCTCCTGGGCCCGCTTATGTGTTCTGGTCCAGTCAATAATCCCTTTTTGGCCAGTCTGCTCGTTTCCAAGGAATACATTTTCTGCCACAGACAGATAAGGACTTAATGCCAGCTCCTGATGAATGATTACAATGCCTTTTGCCTCACTTTGCTTAATATTATGGAACTGGCACACTGCTCCGTGATAGACAATATCACCACTGTAGGTTCCATAAGGATAAACGCCGGACAGTACGTTCATAAGCGTAGACTTTCCGGCCCCATTTTCTCCGCAGAGTGCATGGATTTCCCCGCGTTTCACCTTGATATTCACATCATCAAGTGCCTTTACACCATAAAATTCTTTGGTGATGTGATTCATCTCCAGAACATATTCGGCCATCTTTCCAACTCCTTTTCTTTTTATCCTTCACGAAAACAGGCGGCAGTCTTTTTCACCGCCGCCTGTATGTACGTCTCTGCTACTGTGCCAGCTGTTGTTCTGTATAATAACCGCCATCAATAATAATCTTTTTGTAATTGTCCTTGTCAACTGCAACCGGTGTACACAGATAGGAAGGTACTACCACCTTACCATTGTTGTACTGGGTTGTATCATTAATCTCAGGCTTTCCGCCTTCCAGAACTGCCTGAACCATAGTTACGCACTTTTCAGCCAGAAGTCTGGTGTCTTTATAAATGGACATGGTCTGATAACCGGAGATAACATTTTTTACTGCCATTAATTCTGCATCCTGGCCAGTTACTAACGGCCAGTCAACGCCTACTTTATAGCCTGCACCCTCTAATGCAGCCTTGCAGCCATAAGCAAATCCGTCAAATGCGGAAGCACAGATATCCAGTTTTTTATCTGCATAGAAACCGGTTAAGTAGTTTTCACAGTTCTGCTGAGCTGTTTCCTGAGACCATCTTAAGATACAGGTGTCTTCAAAGGATGTACGTCCGGATTCGCAAACCAGAGTTCCGTCATCCAGATAGGGCTTTAATACTTCCATTAACCCGTTGTATAAGAATAATGCGTTGTTATCATCAGGAGATCCCATGAAAAATTCAATGGTATAGGATTTTCCCTCTGATTTTGCTTTATCCAGCTGTTTTGCTTCTTTTATGTACTCACCAATGGCTGTACCTACTCCCTTATTGTCAAAGGTTGCGTAATAGGAAACAGCATCTGTATCCATCAGCAGACGGTCATAAGCAATAATGGGAATTCCTGCACTTTTTGCCTGAGCTTCTACATTAACCAAAGCCGAGGAATCGATGGAAGCAATAACCAGACATTTTACGCCAGAGGCTATCATGTTCTCAATCTGGGACACCTGCATCTGTACATCATCCTCTGCATACTGTAAGTCCACCTGATAACCCAGAGCTTCTAACTGCTTCTTCATGTTGGCACCATCATTAATCCAGCGCTCAGAAGACTGGGTCGGCATGGCCACGCCAACTTTTCCGCCGCTTCCTGCTGCTTTTGCCGCTTCTGTGGCAGCTGTGGATGCAGCGGTTGTCTCAGCTGTGGTTTCTGCAGCTTTGGTCTCCGCTGCTTTGGTTGCAGCCTCCGTGGTTGCGGAAGTCTGGGAACTGCTGCATCCAAATAATGCAGATGCCGCCAACATTGCACTAAGCATGACTCCAAGTACTTTTCGTTTCATCATTTCATACCCTCCTAATAATCACTTTTTTAGTATATACAATTTGCACATATTGCAAATATGTATTTTGTTTGTTTCGACATGTTTTGTCGAATTATAGCAGATTCACGATGTGACATATGTTACAATATCTTTTTTAATCTTCATTTTTATGGTTATATTTACCAAATTAAATTATAAATCAAATATATAATTTCATCAATGTTTTGTCAATAGATTTTTTAACATTTTAAGTTTTTTTGTTAAGTTGTATGTACAACTTTTCATAATAACGAATTGCAATCGACAATTTCAGACATGAAATTGCGAAAAAATTGGCTTGTTCTCATATGCAAGAACAAGCCACAATATTTTTTTACCTTTTGTATTCTATTTAATTAATCACATGAAGCTTTTTATCATAAGCATTGCCCAAAAGGGTCTCTACATAAGCAGAGGGTGTAAATCCCGACATTTTCACAAACTCTTTTATGAAATGGGACTGATCATAATATCCTGATACCGATGCAGTATCTGCTCCATTCGCACAGTGAATGGTTTCTACCAGCCTGCTGACTGATTTCTGAAAGCGGATAAACCGGATCAGGTTTTTTGGATTCATGCCAAAATCCTCATGGATTTTCTGATTTAAATAACGCTCGGAATAACCTGTGTATCTGCTTAATTCCGAGAGTTTCAGACTTCCGTCTGAATTTAGGATCTGATCATGAATTACATACTTTAAACTGTTTCTATCTTCTGTATGGTTTAAAAAATGGTTTAGATAAAAATCAAGAAATACTTCCGTTTTTTTATGAAAGGACTGGGCCTCATGCATACGCTCCAGCAAAACTTCTCTTTCTCCAGTGCCGGTTATAATGTCTTCCAGACTGATCTCGTTATTGACAAGCTCACTAAGCTTTACATTACCGGTAACAGGATTTACTCCCGGCAGAAAACGAACTCCGAAATACCGACAGTTTAGTTCTGTTTTTGTTGTTCCTTTTTCCAAAAGTGTACCTGCTGCCTTGGCTTTTACTACCCCATTCTTTTCCCAGAACAACATATCAATACAGGCATCAGGAATCACTCCCATATGGTCTGATTCGGCAGTGAACTGATAAAAATGGGAAAGATTATATTTCATTATGCATTTCTTCGAATAGTTTGTAGTGACCAGCACAAACTCAGGCTGCTTCGGGCTCAGTGTTCTAACATCTTCTTTGCTCCATCCATAGCTCATATTACCTGCTCCTTTCTGTATTGTCCTATTTAAAGGAAAAGAGATGATTCCTTATAAAAACACAAAAGACACGAAGGGTACAGAACTCCTTCGTGTCTTTTGTTGCATTTTATCACCATCTTTATACAAGGTCAAGAAATATTCTCATTTACGCACTGTCAGTTCTTTCCTTTTGACTTCCGATTTTTACAATACTCTTATACCGGAAACAGTTAGAATGACAAAAAAAGGACAGAGAGGTCTTATGATTCCATATCATAAGGCTTTTTTTAATGAAAGGAGGCGCATTCGATGAGACGCATCAACTTTTCCTCTGGTGCTCCGCTAGAAGAACTGGTGGGGTATTCCAGGATGATTAAAATCCAGGAACACATTTATATTGGAGGTACTACTTCCGTCCTGCCTGACGGAACTGTCCACGGGGATACACCTCTGGAACAGGCAGATTATATATTCCGGAAATTGATCAGCTTATTAAAAGAAGCAAACGCCTGAGAAGTGGAAGCATTCATAACTCATGAAAATTAAGAAAGAAGAGGAAAAACATATGGCATATCCTGAGGTTGATTTTATTTATCTCAATGAAGAAGATATGGTAAAGGCAGGGGTTACTGATATGAAAGGCTGTGTAGAGGCTATGGAAGAAATGTTCCGGCTTTTGAAAGCAGGCGATTTTAGAATGGGTGGTTCCAATGCCAATTCACACGGTATTATGATGACATTTCCAGAGACCTCTCCATTTCCGAATATGCCCATAGACGGACCTGACAGACGGTTTATGGCAATGCCAGCCTATCTGGGCGGTAAGTTTGATATGGCAGGTATGAAATGGTATGGTTCCAACACGGAGAATCGAAAAAAAGGACTCCCCAGATCCATTCTCATGCTGACACTGAACGACAAAGATACGGGAGCACCACTTGCCTATATGTCAGCAAACATTTTAAGTGCTTTTCGGACAGGAGCGGTGCCTGGAGTCGGAATCAAATATTTTTCAAGAGAAGATTCCAAAGTGGTAGGCATTATCGGACCCGGGGTTATGAGCAAAACGGCTTTTGATGCCGCAATGGCAGTCAGGGATCAGATTGAGACAGTAAAAATCAAGGGAAGAAGTCAGAAATCAGTGGACGGATTCATCCAGTATGTCAGAGAAAAATATCCCCAGATCAAAGAGCTGATTGTAGTGGACTCAGATGAAGAAGCAGTCCGTGATGCGGATATTGTAAGTATTGCCACTTCAAGCCCTACCGGAGATCCGTCCCTTTATCCTTATATTAAAGAGGAATGGATCAAACCAGGTGCAATTCTCTGTTGTCCGGCAGCGGCCAGATTTGATGATGACTTTATCTTAAACAGAGCAAGAAATGTAGCAGATAATATTCAGTTATATGAAGCCTGGGCGGAAGAAATCCCCTATCCTTCTTATCATTCCGTCCCCATACCTGCAGTTCACTGTATGGATTTAATAAAAGACGGCATTATGAAGGCGGATCAGGTTGATGATCTGGGCGATATGCTCACTGGAAAGGTTCCTGTTCACAGAAAAGAGAATGAAATCGTTATATATTCCGTTGGTGGAATGCCCATAGAGGATGTGGCATGGGGAACTATCGTTTACAGAAATGCCCTCAAAAATGGGATAGGAACCAGACTGAATCTGTGGAAAGAACCCTACCTCGCATAAAAATCAAAGAACAGGAGCTGACTAAATGAGAATAGAAGAACACCCCATACTGGGAAAACCGGAAGAGAGAAAAGTCATTGCATTTACATACGACGGTACGCCGCTTACTGGTTATGAAGGGGAACCTATCGCGATGGCTCTGGAAGCTGCAGGCATAATGATTCACCGCTACACAAAAAAGTACCACAAACCAAGAGGGGTCTTCTGCGCAATCGGCCGCTGTACGGACTGTGTCATGGTTGTAGACGGAATCCCCAATGTGAGGACCTGCATCACTCCGTTAAAAGAAGGTATGAACATACAAACCCAGTACGGGGTATCGGCACAGGAGGAATAATCATGAATCGATATGACTTAATTATTATAGGAGCCGGACCTGCTGGATTATCTGCTGCCATCAGTGCTGCTAAAAACGGACTGTCCGTAATTGTTTTCGATGAAAATTCCAAACCTGGCGGACAGCTCTTTAAACAAATCCATAAATTCTTCGGATCGAAAGAACATAAGGCTAAGATCCGGGGCTTTCGAATCGGAGAAGAATTATTAAAAGAAGCAGAACAATTGAAGGTTACGGTTGTATTAGACGCAATTGTAACCGGGCTTTATCAGGATAAGGAAATAACCGTTAAAATCGGAGAAGAAATCTGCCACTATAAAGGTGATGCCGTGATCGTTGCTACAGGAGCCACGGAAAATATGGTACCCTTTGAAGGCTGGACACTACCGGGCGTCATTGGAGCTGGTGCTTCCCAGACCATGATGAATTTACATCACATTAAACCTGGAAACAAGGTTTTGATGCTTGGAACCGGAAACGTAGGGCTGGTTGTCAGCTTCCAGCTGCTTCAGGCCGGTTGCCAGGTTGCTGCGCTTGTGGATGCCGCTCCGAAGATAGGGGGATACGGTGTGCATGCTGCCAAAGTCTCCAGATGCGGTGTTCCCTTTTATCTTTCCCATACTATCATAAAAGCAGAGGGTGAGGACCGTGTCAGGGGAGTTGTAATCGGAAAGGTAGATTCTTCCTTTCAGCTGATTCCAGGCACAGAAAAGCATTTTGATGTTGACACCATCTGTCTTGCAGTTGGTCTGTCTCCCATGTCACAGCTGCTTCACATGGCAGGCTGCAAGATGCAGGATACTCCTCTTGGATACGTTCCTGTCATTGATGAAAATGGTGTCACCAGTGTACCCGGTATTTATGCAGCTGGAGACGTCTCCGGTATTGAAGAGGCAAGCTCTGCCATGATCGAGGGGCGGATTGCAGGAACAAAAGCGGCGGAGTATCTTGGTTTTCTTTCAGAGGATATAGCTAAGGAAACAACGGCCGGATTGGAACTGGCACTTGACCGTTTAAGAAAAGGCATGTTTGCACCGGAAAACAGGGGAAAGAAAATCACCCTGACTGACGAAGGTATCCCAGTCTCAGACAGCCTTTTAACAAGAGGTTATTTAGACGAAGACGAATTAGACCGTTTCCCTGGAATCGCAAATAGAAAAGGAATTCACCCCGTGATGGAATGCACCCAGAACATTCCCTGCAATCCCTGTCAGGATGCATGTCCCAGAAAATGCATTAAAATCGGAGAAAACATAACCTCCCTTCCGCTTATAGATGAAGAGAATTCATGCAATGGCTGCGGTATGTGTGTCGCTTCCTGTTCCGGGCAGGCAATCTTTCTTCTAAACGAGGATTACGAACCAGGATACGCTTCCGTTACTCTTCCCTACGAATTCCTTCCTCTGCCTGTGAAAGGGGATACTGGAATGGCTCTTGACCGAAGCGGAAAAGAAGTATGCCAGGCGGAGATTATTGAAGTGAAAACACCAAAAGCCTTTGATCATACCAACTTACTCACCATGAAGGTTCCACTTGATATGGCAATGAAAGCAAGATTTTATAAAAGCAGGGGGTGTTCCCATGAATAAACGAAACGACCGTCTTACAGAGATCGGACCATTTATTTCCCAACCGGATGATGATATGATTATCTGCCGCTGCGAAGAAGTAACAAAGGGTGAGATTCGAAAAGCCGTTCACGACGGCATGTTTACTTTAACAGAAATAAGAAGATATTTGAGAGCTGGAATGGGGCTCTGCCAGGGGCAGACCTGCTCGAAACTGGTAAAATCCATTGTAGCAAAAGAACTGGGGCTGCCCCCGGGTAATTTAGAACCGGCAGTATCTCGTGCGCCCATGCGGCCCATAGAAATGAAGATTTTAGGCAACGACAGGAAGGAGGTCTGATGGAATGGGAAACTGCGCAGATGTAATTATTATAGGCAGCGGAATTATTGGAAATTCAACCGCTTATTATCTCGCAAAGAAGGGTTGTTCTGTCATAGTCCTGGAAAAAAGCGACCACATAGGGGGTGGAGGTTCTTCCCGAAATGGAGGCGGTGTCCGCCAGTCGGGCAGAGACAAACGGGAACTTCCCCTGGCAATGTACGGAGCCGCCAACCTTTGGCCTCAGCTTTCTGATGAGCTTGGAATGGATGTGGAATATTATCAGAATGGAAACTTACGACTTGGAAAAACTGAGGATCATTTGAAAATATTAAATGGTCTTACTGAGCGGGCAAATGCCCAGGGTCTGGGAGTCACTATGATTAACGGAAATGAAGCAAAGGATATCTGTCCATATCTTTCCGATGAGGTCATTGGCGCAAGCTGGTGTCCCACAGATGGCCATGCCAATCCTATGCTTGCGACCCTTGCTTATTACAGAAAAGCGAGACAGCTGGGCGTGCGTTTCATCACCGGAGAAGCGGTCACAGAAATCATAAAACACAAGGGAAAAGCAAGGCAGGTCATTACAGACAGCGGTGTGTACGAAGGAGAAACTATTATACTTGCAGCTGGATATGAAAGTCGGAAAATTGCAGCTTCTGTTGGGGTTGATATTCCTATGACCCAGGCTCTTTTAGAGGTATTGGTTACAGAGGCTCAGCCCCCCATGTTCTACCAGATGCTGGGCACCGCAATGGCCGATTTCTACGGGCACCAAAGCACCCACGGTTCCTTTGTTTTTGGCGGTTCCTCCGGATTTGAGGACTTTAATAAGAACAATGGAACTCCTGTAACCAACAGCCAGACAGCTTCCTGCATCTGCCGGGGTATTATGAAATATTTCCCCTGTCTGTCCGATGCCAAGATCGTTCGAACATGGGCGGGATTTATTGATGTCTGTGCCGATCACGTTCCCGTTATCAGCCATGTAGAAGAGGTTCCCGGACTGATTCTTGCCTGTGCATTTACCGGTCACGGTTTTGGTATTTCTCCCACAGTAGGGACTATTCTATCCCAGATGGCCACAGGAGAAGATCCTGTTTTAAGCATAAAAGATTTCCGGTATGACCGGTTTCATACAAAGATCTGACCCAATGGCAAAGACGTCTTTAAGAGATGTCTTTGTTTTTTTACATTATTGACCGCATAAAAGGAGGAGCTATATGAACAGTAAAAAAATGGGACTTGGAAGTGCAGTTTCCGTATGTGTTGGATTAATCGTGGCTACCAGCTGCCTGCTATCTTTAGGGCTTGGTACCGGCCTTGCCGGAAAAGGCTTTATCCTTGCCATGTTCATTGTTGTAATTTTAAATATTCTTCTTGCACTTTCCTTTCGTGAGCTTCACAATTTGATGCCGGAAGCGGAAGGCGGACTGGGGCAGTATACACTGGCGGGACTGGGTCCTGTCCCTTCCATTGTATCCAACCTTTCTGCCTATGTCATTACCAATATACTGGCCGGTTCCGTAGAACTGGCCATGTGCGGACTGGTAATTCAGCAGACCTTTTTAAAAGGAGTTCCTGTGCTGGTAATCAGCCTGTCTATTCTTGCTTTCTTAACTATTGTCAATTACCTGGGCGTAAATATCTTTGCTAAAATACAGAACTTAACTGTCATCGCACTAATTGGTTCTCTGATTCTTCTTGGAGTCCTCAGTGCTTTCAAATTAGGCGTGGGAACTCCACTTGCACCTGGTGCTCAGATGTCCCCAGTTGTAACGGGATTCTCCGGTATCCTCTCTCTTACCGCTTTAGCCTTCTGGATGTTTATTGGAATTGAATTTGTCATACCGATTTCCAAGGACTTAAAAAATCCAAAACGTGATGTCCCACTGGCCATGATTCTTGGTGTATGTCTCCTTTTTCTTGTTCAGAGCTTATTAAGCACCGGCATGAGAAATTATGTTTCACTGGAAGAACTTCGTACCAACAGCATGCCACATATTATCTTTGCAGAACGGGTTATGGGGAAAGCCGGCAGCTACTGGATGGGACTTATCACCATACTTGCCGGAGTCAGCACCATCAACACAGTACTGGGAAGCGTAACCAGAATATTAAGCGGCATGGCAGATGCAGGTTTAATGCCATCCCATTTTAGTAAAAAAAATAAAAGTGGAACTCCAACACCAGGACTTTTCCTTATGGCAGGTGTAATCGCTTTTATTCTGGTAAGCGGTATTGCAACCTCCTCAGGTTTAACTAACTTCCTGCTTGCAGCCTCCTGTTTCTGGCTCACCTCCTATATCCTTGTCAACCTTACAGTCCTGGTACTGCGAAGACGCTATCCCGATGCTCCCGGCAGAGATAAACGGTTTACTTTCTGGGGAATTCCCCAGATTATCTGTATTATTGGAGATGTTTACATGATCTGGAATATTGCAGAAGGCGATGCCAGAATATTTATTTATAAGATTTACTTTGCACTGCTTATTATCACTTTACTTTTTGCGTTCTTCTGGGTAAAGATCATAAAAAAGGCAGATGCCTTCCGTCCGGTTTCATTAGATGAGATTAATGATGTGAAACTGGAAAATCAGGCTGAGGAAGGTCAGGCTACCGCCTCCCTCCCAGTCATGTAAGCAAAAAGAGCTGTTACACACGAAAAAACGTCTTAACCATTGTACCGGTCAAGACGTTTTTTATTCTATTCCTTCCAATGCAGATGATGAAGTTCCCCCTGCATAGTCATACGTTCAAATCCATTCTGCCTTAATGCCTCATAAAGAACAATGGATACCGAATTGGACAAATTGAGGGAACGTATGTCACCCCACATGGGAATTCTCACACAGCGTTCCTCATTGTCCACAAGAATTTCTTCGGGTATTCCGGCGCTTTCCTTTCCAAACATGAGAAAGCAGTCCGGCTCATACTTTACGTCAGAGTAAACATGATGTCCTTTTGTAGTTGCCATATAAATTTTTGCTTCCGGATTCCGGTCCAAAAAATCCTGATAATCGCTGTATACGGTAACATCTAATTTATCCCAGTAATCAAGCCCAGCCCGTTTTATCAGCTTATCATTCAGCTTAAAGCCCAAAGGCTGAATCAGATGCAGCCTTGTATCCGTCGCTACACAGGTTCTTCCGATATTTCCCGTATTTGCCGGCATTTCCGGTTCCAATAGTACAATATTCATGATAATTACGCCTTTCCATCCAGTTTCTTAATAAAGCGTTCCATACGGCTTAAAGCTTCTTTTAAACTTTTTAAGGAATACGCATAAGAGATACGCAGATATCCCTCTCCACAGTCTCCAAATGCAGTTCCAGGCACAACCGCCACTTTCTCTTCCATCAAAAGCCGGGTAGCAAATTCATCGGAGGTCATCCCAAACCGTTTGATACTGGGAAATGTATAAAAAGCACCGTTAGGCTCAAAGCATTCAAGCCCCATCTCCTGAAACGCATGCATTAAATAACGTCTTCTCTGATCATAGGATTCCCGCATAACTGCCACATCCTTATCCCCATCCCGCAGTGCTGCAACTGCTGCATACTGGCTGGTAGTTGGTGCGCACATAATGGCAAACTGATGGATCTTTAACATCTGCTCTAAAATCATTCTGGGCGCGGCGGCATACCCCAGTCTCCAGCCTGTCATTGCATAGGCTTTTGAGAAACCGTTAATCAAAACAGTCCTGTCCTTCATTCCCGGAAAAGCTGCGATTGTTGTATGCTCGCCGCCATAGGTCAGTTCTGCATAAATCTCATCTGAAATTACAAACAGATCCTTCTCAAGAATGATTTCTGCTATCTCCTTCAGCTCATCAGCATTCATAACAGCCCCTGTAGGGTTATTGGGAAATGGGAGGATCAAAACCTTTGTTTTCGGAGTAAGCTTTTCAAGAAGCTTTTCCTTTGTCAGCTTAAACTGGTCCTTCGCTTCCAGATCTATGATGACAGGAACTCCATTGGCAAGTATGGTACAGGGCACATAGGAAACATAGCTGGGCTGGGGAATCAGCACCTCATCACCGGGGTCTAACATGGCACGAAGCGCAATATCAATGGCCTCGCTTCCGCCTACAGTTACCATCACCTCATGATCCGGATCATATGTAACCTCAAAACGGCGGCTTAAATAACTGCAGATCTCCGTCTTAAGCTCCTTTAATCCGGCATTGGAGGTATAAAACGTCCGGCCCTTTTCCAGGGAATAAATGCCCTCTTCCCTGATATGCCAGGGTGTATCAAAATCAGGCTCTCCCACACCCAGAGAGATGGCATCCTTCATATCACTGACAATATCAAAAAATTTACGGATTCCAGAGGATGGAATCCCTGTTATTCGGTCTGATAATGGATTTCTCACGGCGTTATCAACATCCTTTCATCCGGTGTCTCTTCCGCAAGTACCGTCCCATGATCCTTATACTTCTTCAGTACAAAATGAGTGGCTGTACTCAATACGGATTCCATGGGAGACAGCTTCTCAGAAACAAACTGAGCCACTGCTCTCATGGTCTTTCCTTCGATAAATACAGTAAAATCAAAAGCTCCTGACATCAGATAAACCGCATTTACTTCGCTGTACTGGTAGATACGTTCTGCAATCTTGTCAAATCCCATACCTCTTTGCGGCGTAACCTTAACCTCGATCAGCGCCACCACCTTTTCATCGCTGGTATTATCCCAGTTTATCAGAGTGTGATATCCGCAGATGATGTGCTCCTTCTCCATATCAGCGATCTCGTTGGCAATAGCTGCCTCACTTTCACCAAGAAGAACCGCCAGATCCTTTAAATCAATTCTGCTGTTTTTTTCAATAATTGCCAGTATCTTTTCTCTCATATCCTACCTCCGATTAACCTATTTTGGATAATACCTTATAAAGTTCGTCCTTCGAAGGACGGTCAAGATAACCATTGCCATCCTCATGAACAATAATCCGTTTGATGCCGCCGGTCACTTTCCCGATGACTGCAGCTTCCAGCCCATTCTCTTTTAAGGCAGATACTAAATCGCCACCGTGATCTGCTGCCAATACAAAGCAGCCCTCTGAGTAAAGCCGGTATGGGTTTAAGTCGTACCTCTCACAGACCTCTATGGTTTCCTGCCTTACAGGAATTTTATGAAGTTCAAAACGAATGCCAGTCATATAAGCACCGGACAAATCCCAGAGGGCTTTTAATATTCCGCCCTCCATTACCGGCTCCCATTCTGCTGCCCCCAGATTTTTAAATTCTCCCGGTTCTTTCACCGGCAATATAAAATCTCCTTCTAAAATCCGGTGAATATATTGCGAGGAGAACCACTGATGCAGTTCTCCTTCTCTTTCTCTTACTATTTTCACTGTTCCGGCGAATCCAGCATAGCCTGCTGCTACAAGATCCTGGCCCGGTCTTACCATTCCTGTATTTTCACGTTCAATTCGTCTCATCGTCTCTGCTTATACTCCCGGTCCTGTCTGCGGACCGTCCCCGGCATCTTCCCAGCCAGGACCTGGTGCTGCCCCGGTATCAGGTGTCTCCTCCGGCTCTTCGGATGGGTCAGTAACAATTCCAGGAGTTTCCGTTGGCTGTACCGGTACCGGATCTGCCATTACCGGAGCTGCGGGTCCCACCTTAATAATCGCCTTGGAGGGATTATAGGTATCTGTATGAAGTATCTCCCTGCTCTGTTCTGCGCCATCTACATAAACAATCTTCCAGAGCCTTGATTTAATGCCTCTGTGCGCGGACTGAATCTGCTTTCTGCTGCCAGGCGGCATGGCCGGATCCATGACCTCTTTGGGTGCTCCCGGATCTGTCACACTAAGTGTCTCTGAAACAAAATCAAAAGTGCGGTTTAAAGGTCTGGTCTCTTTTCCGTATATGGTAAAGGTAATAGTACTTCCGGAAGTATAACCCTCCACATATATTGGGGTGCTGTAATTGTTGGTAAACTTAATATCTTTATAGGTTCCGGCAATAGCTGCATCTTCTGATGGTTTTACATAGCCTACTACCATGGAATGATTCTGCCTCTGGCTGATCTCTAATTCCGCACGAAGTGCCGCATTATATATCGTAGTAGCAATCTGGCACACTCCGCCTCCCACACTGTCGACTACCTGCCCGTTCTCATATGCAGATGCTGTGGCATATCCATTACCAACCGTAAAGGGGTGCATACATTCATATCCGGATAGTGTCTCTCCTGGCATAAGCACATGACCGTTAATCTTTCCTGATCCCACCTTCAGGTTCTTTCTCCTTGAAGAACCGCTGGATGAAAAGTTTGTGGAAAACGTTCCCAGTACATCCTGTATAGAGGACAAATCTTCTGTTGTAATGGCAGGTTTCGCCTCTGCTATCACTGCATTGACTGTAACCGGTTCTTTTAAGCCATTGGCAAGAGCCGCATTAAGCTCCTGCTTTGTAGCTTCCACATCTACAGTCTTTCCAATAACAGAGGGTGTGACTGTAAATGCTCCGTTCTGACGGACAATGGAGGCATTCTTTGGTTCTGTAACTGCAGGTGCACACTTTTCAGCTACAAATGAGGCTAATCTCCCGTCATCCAATGCTGTCTCCAAAGGTATGATCACCGGATTATGCTCGATATCCTTTTTATTAAAATACCGTTTTAATAAATTTCCTCCCTGCCAGGAGGATGCAGCCTGGGCAACTGCTTCCGGATTGCTCCAATGAAAACCCAGATCCTTCGCTGTCGTCTCCACCGGCTGTCCATCTACAACCAGTGTAATCTTCTGGTTTTCCATCTCATTAACCAGGCCCTGAATTTTCTGCCCGGCTTCTTCCTCTGTCAAACCGCCCAGATTATAATCTCCCACATAGATCCCGTCGGGGAGCGTATCAGCCATTACGTATGCTGGTGAGAATAGTCCGATTCCCACTGTCAGTATGGTGGCTGCCAGGCATATGGACAAAGTTCTTTTTTTCATATTCATTCCTCTTACTCTATTGTTCCGCTCGGCGGTTTTCCAATAAAAACTATCTCATAAAGCTGAACATCATGGGAAGTACCATTGCTATGATCAGTAAAACTACTACTACGATTAAAGCGATTGACATTAACTTCTTATTGTTCTTATTATTAAAATTAATCATTTTGTATCACCTCTCTTATATTCTTCCATATTGTGCAATGATCTTATCCGTGATTCTTGATATTTCATTTCTGGTTAAATGATCCAATTGCGCAGCTAAAGTTATTTTATGATATTTTAATAAATCCTGCAAGTGTTCTTTTTGTCTTTTTGACGCTGGCTGTTCTTTTTTTACCTTATAAATCAGCCCGGTTGAACAAAAAGCTTCCGGTTCAATCTGACCGTACTTAAATTTCATTGACTGATAGAGTTCATGTGCTGCGAACGCATCAGACAGCGCCCGGTGGCTTTGTTTCATTTCTATCCCGAAATACAGGCAGGAGTCCAGAAGTTTCTTGGGTCTGTCTTCCGGTATAAATTTTCTTGCAAGCTTTAATGTATCGACTCCCTGCCGTTCAAAACCAAATCCTTTATTTACTGCTGCGCGTTTTAAAAAACTATAATCAAATATAATGTGATGTCCCAGAATGGGAAGATCCCCTGCAAAATCAAGGAACCGGCTGATTACCGTTTCAATTCCTTGTGCCGTCTTAAGCTGTCCATCTCTGATTCCAGTCAGGGAAATTATATGTTCTTCCAGGCTGCGGTAGGGATTAACAAAACTCTCAAACGTAGCTCCTGGCGTATCCTCCGTCACCCGCACTGCTCCAATTTCAATAATTTTATCATGTTTGGGATCCAGACCGGTCGTTTCTAAATCCACAGCAACATAAGATGATATCACGTCCTGTTCTTCCTTTCCTCTCATTCCCCTGTTACAGCACTGGGGCACAGCTTACTTAAGAAGCATTCTCTGCATTTGGGATTTCTTGCAATGCAGATGGATCTTCCAAGCGTGATAATCTGAATGTTCCATAGAATCCAATGATCTTTTGGCAAAATCTCCATCAGTTCATATTCAATTTTTTCCGGATCATCTGCTTTGGCAAAGCCCAATTTTTTTGAAATACGTTTTACATGCGTATCAACCACGATGCTTGGTTCAAAATAAATATTCCCCAATATGACATTCGCCGTTTTTCTTCCCACTCCCGCAAGACTTGTTAATTCCTCCATTGTCCCAGGAACTTCACCGCCGAACTTTTCCATCAGATCTGTACAGCAGGATATAATATTTTTGGCCTTCATATGATAAAAGCCAAGAGAATGAATATCCTGCTCCAGCTCTTTTAAATCAGCCTTTGCAAACTTTTCCGGAGAATCATACTTCTGAAATAAATCTGCTGTCACCATATTGACTCTGGCATCGGTGCACTGGGCACTTAAAATAACAGCAATCAGCAGCTGCCATGGTGTCTCATGGTTTAAATAACAGATATATTCCGTTCCATATTCCCGGTCTAGAGCCTCTAAAACTTTGGTTACTCTGGCTCTTTTCTCTGCTTTTGTCTCTTTTTTAGCCATTATCTCCTCCATATACCAAGCTCATGGACTGCCGCATTACGGGAAAGCGCATCTCTTTTCTTATAATCAAAAAGAACAGCTCTTCCGTCATGAAATACCTCCACATGGGCCATCTTAATCAGCTGCCTGGCTTCAAATCCCTCATAACCTTCATTCAGAAACCGGCGTGAAACCGCTTCATCAGCAAAAAATGCCTTAATCTGATCCTTATAAGGCTCCTGATCAGCGGAAAAATCAGGACGGCTTTTCAAGTTTTCCCTCAAATATAAGTCATATACCAGAAGATCCCTGTAATAAGACTGTCTTTTTGGAATCCGATGGCTGATAAACCGCTCTAATATCTCATACCTTGCCATCCGGCTGTGACTCACCTTTGACAATTCCTGTTTATCATAATATTCAGCCAATGCTTCAAACATATCAAATGGTGTGTTAAATTCCCGGCAAAATTCTTCCATGGTCGCCTGAAACTGTCCGCTGTTGCCGTAAACCTCCAGCATTTCTTCCAGTCTCTTTAATTTTAAAACCTCTCCGTAAGTCAGCCATCTGGTAGACAACACTTCGTAGGGAGGCTTTTCCTTATAACGAATCTCATAATCGTCCGCCTTTTGTGACATATAGGATCCCTTTAACACCTTTAAAAATCCAAGCTGAAGCTGCTCCGGCTTCATATCATATACCTGGTTAAAGGAACGCCGGAAGCTGTCATAATCTTCAAACGGAAGTCCTGCAATCAGGTCCAGATGCTGGTGAATGGTTCCATAGCTGTTTATGATCTCCACATTCTTTCTTAATATGGACAGATCCATACTCCGGCGGATTTCCCTGATCGTGTTCTCATTGGTACTCTGCACTCCGATCTCCAGCTGTATCAGCCCCGGTCTCATACGGGACATCAGCTGCAGTTCATCCTGATTCAGCAAATCCGCAGAGATTTCAAAATGAAAGTTCGTCACACCATTATCATGTTCAATTAAATATTCCCAGATGCGAAACGAATGATCCCGTCTGCAGTTAAAGGTTCTGTCTACAAATTTCACCTGCGGTACCCTCTTTTGCAGGAAAAATTCCAGTTCCTTTAATACCAGATCCGTGTCACGGAACCGGACAGACTTATCAACAGAGGAAAGGCAATAACTGCAGGAGAATGGACAGCCACGGCTGCTTTCATAATAAACGATCCTATTTTCAAACCCGTCCATATCCTGATACAGAAACGGAATTGTATTTAGATCAACCCCGGTTTTTAAAGGATTGACAACCGGTCTGCCGTCTTTCCCCCGTATGGCAGTTCCCTCTGTTTCCGGAAAAGTGTATCTATCCCAGTCTTCTCTTCCTCTCTGCCTGTTAAGATAGCAGCGTATCACTTTTTTGAAGGTTTCTTCCCCTTCCCCCATCATGATGCCGAACACATTAGGCTCTTCCTCTAAAATCCGGGCTGCATCGTAAGACACCTCAGGACCTCCCAGCCAGATCTCCACATCAGGGAGAACTTTCGGAAGGTCCCGTACCAGTTCTAAAATAT
The DNA here is from genome assembly GCF_033342255.1 of Clostridium boliviensis. NCBI lineage: Bacteria > Bacillati > Bacillota > Clostridia > Eubacteriales > Clostridiaceae > Clostridium > Clostridium boliviensis. Next base: position 171,614 of record NZ_JAWONS010000133.1, on the reverse strand, counting down.
AGGAAATATTCCAGATGTAGCAGGAGAATCCCACTGCATCTGGTTTTCTTCTATAAATATCGCTCAATATCTCATCTATCTGATTGTTAATGGTATATTCGCCGATTTCTATCTGTAAACTTCCATCACTTAGCTCCGGTTCTTTCAGCCAGGCCTGGGTATAAGCCTTTAAACTGTAAATGCCAGGATTGGAGTGAATATATTTGGCATTTAACGCCGCCAGTAAGAACTTCATATTAAACCTCAATCTCTATTTTTCTGCCAGATGGCTGATATTGATAGTACCGGACTCCTGCTGCATTGAGCATGCGCTTGGATGCATTCACCGCCGGTGTTCCCGCATACTTGTCCGACCCGTAAACGATTGTTTTAATTCCGGACTGTATAATCGCCTTTGCACATTCATTACACGGAAACAATGTTACATAAAGCTTAGAGCCTTCCAGGCTTCCACCCCTGTAATTAAGAATAGCATTTAATTCACTGTGAGTGGAATAGAAATATTTGGCATTATAGGGATCCTCTGCCTCATTCTCTCTATCCCAGGGAAATTCATCATCGGAACAGCCCATCGGAAAACCGTTATATCCCATGGATAATATCTTATTATCCTGACTGACGATACAGGCTCCCACCTGTGTACTTGGATCTTTGGACCGTTTCCCCGATAAAACTGCAACTCCCATAAAATATTCATCCCAGGTAATATAGTCTTCTCTTTTTCCAGTCATCTTTCCTGTGCCTCCTTATCAAACCTGAATAATGTGGTATCCTGCTGCCTTCGTCAGCCGGTTCATGATTGCCTGTCCCAGATGATTTCTGGAAAAGCTTTCAGAAAATATATAGTCTGCATTTAGATCATCAAATTCCCTCAATACTGCGTATAAATTGTGGGCAATTGACTCCTCGTGTACACGGCTTCCAATGCTCCTGACCATACCCCATGGGTATGATTTCAAAGTCTCATCAGTACAGATTACACCTACCCGGCATTCTGCTTCCAGTTTTTCCTGTACCAGTTTATTAATTGCAGCTGTCACCGCATCTTCTACCCCTTCCACCAGTGTAAGATCTGCTTTGGGAGCATAATGCTTATACTTCATACCAGGCGCTTTTGGTCTCACATCGGCCTTTAATGGACCTGAAGTGATAGCAGGGTCTAAAAAGATCTCTTTACCTAATACTTTAGAAGCCATCTCCCTGGTAACCGCGCCAGGCCGCAATATCATGGGTTCCTCCCCTGAGACATCAATAATCGTAGATTCCACACCGATTCCCACAGCACCGCTGTCCACAATCATCTGTATCTTTCCATTCATATCCTGCCAGACATGATCTGCAGTCGTAGGGCTTGGACGTCCTGAGGTATTGGCACTTGGGGCTGCTATGGGAACTCCTGCCAGACGGATCAGAGCGCTTGCTGCGGGATCTGCAGGCATACGGACTGCCACTGTATCAAGTCCCCCGGTGGTTCCATAGGGGACCAGAGCACTTTTGGGGAAAATCAAGGTCAGGGGTCCCGGCCAGAATGCTTCCATGAGTTTTCTCCCAGTCTCCGGAACCTCCGCTACCAGAGGAAGCAGATCATCAAAATCTGCAATATGAGCAATAAGGGGGTTGTCCGATGGTCTTCCCTTTGCCTCATAAATCTTTTTTGCAGCCTCTTCGTTTAACGCATTGGCCCCAAGACCGTAGACAGTTTCCGTAGGAAAAGCTACAAGACCGCCCTCCCGCAATATTTTGGCCGGTTCTCTTAGCTGCTCTAAATCCGGATGCTCTTTGTCTTTTAATATAATTCGTTTCGTGTTCATATCTTTTCGCTCTTTTCTTTTCACTTCCATTTATCATATCACAGCGTACAGGCTCATGCAATGCTTTTACCCCCTGCAAACAGGGCTTTCCAAGACGCTCGGAAATAGCAGTTGTAAGTTTTTCTTATCAATGATACCATAATATCAGTATATGTTAAAAGAGGAGAATAATATGGAACTGATTATACCCCAAAACTATGATCCCAGGCTCTCTGTCAGAGAAACTCAGAAAGCGATCAAATACATAAGGGATACCTTTCAAAAAGAGCTTGGCAGGGAAATGAACTTAGAGCGAATATCCGCCCCCTTATTTGTGGAGCGAAGCAGCGGACTAAATGATAATTTAAACGGAGTAGAACGTCCGGTACAGTTTGATCTTTCAGGGGTCCCCGGTGAAACCATGGAAGTTGTACACTCCCTGGCCAAATGGAAACGGATGGCTCTATTCGAATATGGTTTTCAGCCGGGCGAAGGACTTTATACCAATATGAACGCCATACGAAGAGACGAGGAACTGGATAATCTTCACTCCTGTTATGTGGATCAGTGGGATTGGGAAAAGGTGATTACAAAGGACGAAAGAAACGAAACTACATTAAAGGAAACCGTAAAAATTATTTTTAAAATCATCAAGCACATGGAACATGAAGTCTGGTATAAATATCCTCAGGCAGTCAAGCAGCTTCCTGATGATATCACTTTCATAACCTCCCAGGAGCTGGAGGACCTCTATCCGGATCTTTCGCCCAAGGAGCGTGAAAATAACATAACAAAAGAGCACGGCTGTGTCTTTCTCATGAAAATCGGGGATAAATTAGGCAGCGGAAAACCTCATGACGGCAGAGCACCGGATTATGATGACTGGCAGCTGAACGGAGACATTCTTTTCTGGTTTGAGCATTTAAACTGCGCACTGGAGATCTCAAGTATGGGAATCCGCGTTGATGAAACAGCCCTGACGGAACAGTTAAAGAAAGCAGGATGCGAGGAACGTAAGGAACTTCCATACCACAAGATGCTTCTAAACGGAGAACTTCCATATACCATTGGCGGCGGAATCGGACAGTCCCGCCTCTGCATGCTTTTATTAGACCGCGCCCACGTCGGCGAAGTTCAGGCCAGTATCTGGCCCGCAGACATGCGTACAGAATGCAGGAAGAACAATATATTTCTTCTTTAACTGCCCGCTTTTACCGGTGCCACTCAGACTGAAGCTGGGGTAAAAGGAAATGACTTACAGTCAAAATTTGAAAATTAAACTCACTAAAAAAACAGGAACCCCTTACTTATGGGTTCCTGTTTCTGACTGCTAGCTCTATCTGGCGTTTAAATAATTCATGATTCCCATATGAATGGTATAAGCCACCCGGTCCTGATAATCCTCAGTATTCAGCAGTGCAGACTCTTTACTATTAGTTAAGAATCCGCATTCCACGATTACAATCGGCGTCCTTACATGAAGCAGCAGATAATAGTTATCATTGGGCTTTGCAAGCCTGGTATTCTTCTCCCCCAATAGGAAATCAAACCGTTTTTGTATAATTTCGGCAAGCTCTTTCCCCTTCTCCGATTTTTTATAATAAAACACCTGTCCTCCTGAGATCTCCTCCTGATGATAACTGTTTTGATGGATACTCACAGTCAGAGCAGGCTTGACATCATTAATAATATCACACCGCTTTGTCATATCTGCCATTTTTTTCCGGCTGTCTTTTGCTGAGTAAAGCCCATTATCGTTTTCTCTTGTCAGAACAACGTCCACATCTGATGCTTCCAGATATTTTTTCAGTTTCATAGCGATCTTCAGATTAATATCTTTTTCCAGGGTGCCGTCAATACCGATCTTTCCAGGATCATTTCCACCATGCCCCGCATCGATGGCTACCACCGGTCTCTTCCTTTGCGCAGATGCGGCGTTATTTACTGCTGCAATCTTACCCGCCTGACTTGATATGATATAAACCAATATCAGCAAAATTACCGCCATAAACGGTTCCCATTTTTTTAATTTCACGCTCTTTACCCGATTCATATTCTTATTGAATTATACTTTTTGGCGAATTAAAAAAGAACCGGTACAAACGACTTTCCTTTATTTAACACTTAATGAATTATAATCTCTGGCTCCGTCGGCGGTGATCCACTCCAGATATTGAGATAAAATACTGGGAAAGCCTTCATTCTGCCACAACTTATACCCCTGTTTTGCCATGACTTTCTCACGGATATCCGCTACTTTGCCTTCATAGCTCGCACAATTCAGCTCAGCATACACCTTCGCCATCATGTCCTTCTGATATTCATTCAGACCCTGCACGGAATTCAGTCCTTTCAGCTCATCCTGAGCCTGATTATAAAATACCTTGTTCAGATATTTTTTTCCATAATCGCTGAAATTCAAAAGATTTTTATCCTTGTTTCCTGTTTTTTCTGCCCAGGCTTTCATATCCAGAGATTTAGTATGATATTCAAAGTTTCCTTTCTCTCCATACTCCAATACCCCGTACAGGCAGGGCGGTGTGGAAAGTGAACCTGTCACAATCTCATAAATTCCCGAATCATCATGTGATCTTTCATAATGCTGGACATGAAGATGTCCGCTTAAAAATAATGGAACCTCCCAGCTCTCCAGCTGATCAATCAGCTGCTCGCTGTGCTCAATGGTACAATCCTGAAGATAGACTTCGCTTTCATCAAGCAGATTGTGATGCGCCACCGGAATGACATTCATGCCCAGGTTCCAGGCTTCCTCCATCTGTTCCTCAATCCAGCTGTATGTATCATCTTTTATCATGCCGCCTACCAGATTTTGAGGATCATACTGGCAGCTGTCAAGCATCAATGCCCTGGTTTTATCATTGATCTGGTAGATATAGCTTAAAGAGGCAGGATCCCGGCTGACCGCCTCATTATAACCGAATTCATCATAAATTTCTTCAAATTCGTCCGGCGTAATACTCTCCGTACTGACAATGGACTCTCCTTCAAAGCGGGAGGCCTCAGGATTGTTAATATCATGGTTACCAGGAATGACTATAACCGGAATTCCTGAATCCTCAATCAATTTCAGCTTCCCGGCAAGCTCTCTATGGCTCTCCCTCTCCCCGTTATAGGTTAGATCGCCTTCCAATATTACCACATCCGGCTTTTCCGCCTTCACTTCTTCGATAAATGCATCGGTAATCTCCCAAATATACTTCATCACTTTTCCATCTCCGTGATCAGCCGTATATTCATAGCTTTTCTGCATATCGGTCAAATCCCTGGCCAGATAATGAATGTCTGTAGCAATCACGATCCTGGCGGTTTCTTCCTCCGGCTCATTCGGCTGTTCTGGAATTGATGCCTCCGTTGTCTTAGGAATCTCTGCTGCAGAAGAAGCCGGAGCCTCTGTAACTGCTGTCTCTGGCTGCACCGTACTCTCTTCCTGCGAAGATTCTGGTAATTCTTTTTTGAAAGAACAGCCGGAGGACACACATATGACTGCCGCCAATGCTGCCAATAATACCCTTTTTTTCATAACCTGACCTTCCTGCCTATCCCTTTCCTACGTTATTCCTGATCCAGCCGGACTTTTTCCCACAAATCAGCCGGTTCAAAACCCAGCTTCCAACATGCCACGCCAGCCAGATCGTATTGACGGATCAGATTCATCTTAAGCCCGATGGAACGCTCCTCTTCAAGCCATACGGCTTTTTTGCCTTCTTGTGTCTGAAGTTCGCCATAATACTGGCCCAATTCCTCCTGCCAGTACAGCTTTACATCATATTTCCTGACCCATTCCCTGGCATTCGCAATTCCTATGGAAGAGGATGAAGTCTTACCATCTTTTCCTTCTGTCCATATTCTGGTATAGAATGGAATGGCATTTATGACTTTCTCTTTTGGTACCTCTTTAAGGGTTCCCTTAATTCCATTTTCCACATACTGAATGGATGAAACAGAACCTGCTTCTCCTCCCGCATAATGCTCATCATATCCCATGATAATCACGTAGTCAGCAACAATTCCCTGTTCCTTTCGGTTATAGAATTCATTCCCCGGTACAGGGACATAATTATCCACGGACAGGACGAGTCCATTCTCCCTGCATGGAATAGACAGCTCTCTGATAAACTGGATATAATGAGGCCCTGCTTCTTCTTTAATGCCTTCAAAATCAAGGTTAATACCGTCAAATCCATAGGTCTTAGCCTCTGCCATCAAAGCATCAATCAGCTTCTTTCTGGTAGATGTCCTGGACATCAGAATCTCCGTATTTACATCAGAACTAAAATTATTTATAAGCGCCCATACTTTTAATCCTTTTTTATGAGCCTTTTTCACATATTCCGCATCTGCCAGCGATCGAAAACCGCCTTCATTATCGGTTAGTTCATACCATGTGGGGGAGATTACGTTGACACCGGATGTATTGGCAATAAGACTGTCAAAAGTAGCATTTCCGTCTGCTTTCGTCATCTGGTGCCACACCAGACAGACTGGCTGGTCCATGGTTATGTTCTTATAAACCGGCTTTTCAAAGGAACTTACAGATGCCTCTTTTTGACTTTTTGCAAGACGTCTGCCTTCAATATACCCTATGAAACCATCTTCTGTCCGGATCTTAACCCATTTATTCATAGAATCCAGAATCGTCACTCTGCTTCCCGGAAGAATGTGAGTTGTAACCGGACTCTTTATTCCCCCTTTGATACGCACATTCCCGCTTTTCATAACCGGAGCCCGTTCTTTATCCGTCCAGTTATTGTTAATAAACACACGTTTGTATTGAGTGGTATCATACGCGGTAAACTCAGCATCTGTATAATTAGCCACAAGTCCCATAGATAAATATACATCATCATCCCGAATCTGGATCAGGGAATTTCCGGCAGCTCCCCTTGTATCAGAATTTGCATAAACTATGGAATCAGGCAGGGCGTATACCAGCAGCTTCTCGTTACTGTCCCAATAAAAGCGCTCATTTAACATCTCATTGATCCATCGGATCGGAATATATGTCTGGCCATCTATAAAAAGACCTTTGGCTTCCTGAAGATTATCATTTAAATAAACTGCAACCTCATCACCTTTTACTCCAAAAAACTCAGTCAAGTCTGCCTGCTCACTGGATGGAATATACTGTTCCAGAAACCGGCTTCCAACAAAACCGGCCAGGACCAGCAAAATCAATCCCAGCGCCACCACTACCGGCACCGCTTTCTTCTTCATCTGTTTTCCTCCTGATTATGGATCGTATCATCTGAACATATCGCTCTGATATCTTCTAGATTATATCATACTTCTCTATTTTTGAAATTTACATTTTCATTACATTCTGATCCCCAATCCCTCCCTGGCGCGCATAAATTGATTCTCTCCGGGCTGAAGATGGAATCCGTCCGCGCCCCCTGATGGCATTTCCCAGAAGATTACCGGTTGTAGACACGGTCAAACCGGATTTCCTGCAGCTTTCCGGTTACCTCATCGGGAACGTAATCTGCCATATAAAAACTATCATCCTCTCTAATCTCAAATATTCTTTCCCAGTCTGTTTCAGGAAGTTCCTCTCCGTCAATCACAATGGATACTCCTTTGTTCCTGTATCGTTTCAGTCCTTCCAGATACTGGGTTCTTTTCCCCTCTTTCCATATACTACTGTCTTCTTTATTCATATTCACCTGACCCCATTTTTTCTTTCGTACTGTTTAAAATAAGTGTTCGTAAAAGCGTATGGTCTCAGCGGTAACAGAAAATGGGTCTGTTGAAAATGGAATTCTTCTGACAGGATTCTTCAGTTTTTTTTCCAGATTTTTTCTTGCTTCCTCACTGCCAAATGATACCAGAGTATCCCAGCCTTTATCCGCTTTCCTCTCTCTTTTTTCAAAATCCAGAAACTCATTTATCTGCCACTCGCTCAGACTTCCGATCAAAAATTGCCTGCCGCATCTGTAAAACTCTTCCAGATTTTCCTCCTTTACAGTTCCATAATCCACAATCACAGCCTGATAATCGGATTTTTTACACAACAACAGTGTATGTATCCCCGCTTTTTCAAAATAGTCTGTCTCCAAAATACGAAATGAACCTTCACCTTGTTTCTCACCGGAACAGGCAGTTCCCATAGATCCAAAAGCACTGTGACAGTTCCATTCCAATACTGCACACTTCAATCGTTTCACACCGCATAAATATCCAGCTGTCATGATCGCAAAGTGTGTTACCCCCGTGCCTCTGCCGGTGCCAATGATACCAATAAATTCCGGCACTTTTCTCCGCTTAAAGGGATTCCAAAAATCCCAGGATTTTTTTGCCCTTAATTTCATAAATTATTCTCCTCTCCATACAGTTCTACCTGTTCCTGCTTTTGCGAGTCATGCTTCTGACCCAGTTCAAAAACCGGATTTTTTTACTTTTCTTCCTGTTCCCGGTTAATATTACATTAATTAAAGCCTGATAAAATGCCTCCGTCTCATCGCGTACAGTGAACGGGTCGGAGAAAAATGGAGCCCGGAAGAAAAAAGAGGACTTTACACCTTTTGGCAGGAAAAGTTTCGCCCCCGCAGAGCAATGGTTGAATATGACCGCATAGGGTATTTTAGATTTCATCACTGCCTCTACAGCATCACAGGCACGGGAACTGCTCCAGATACTGGCATCACACACCAGAATCAGTGCATCCGGTGCCATACTGACCGCCTGGCATAGATTCTCTCCCCAATCCAGGAGACGCACACCAAATGGCGGATCTTTTAATTTCACCCCCGGGCCGTAGTATGGCTTTAAAATCAGATTTCTGTAATGCAGCAATCCGTAACTGTCACGCTTTGCTTTTGTGAATTCAGAAAGACCCGTTCCCATAAAAGAGTCCAGTTTTTCTTCTAATAAGTTGGGATATCCATGATTTCTAAGGTAGACAGACAGGCCAATACCAATGTGGGTTGTTCCTGCCCCGGATTTGCTCCCGGAAAGAGCAATTGTAAGAGATGATGTTTCCAGACGTTTTTTTGCATCCGTTCCCGTTTCTTTTAACAGACAAAGCTGTTCCATAAGTTCCTGTGCCGTTTGAAACCTGTTTTCTTTCTCTTTGCATACGCATCGGCTGATAATGGAGGAAAGACCGGAATCCATTGACTGGTCTGGCTGATAAGGCAATACAGGGAATTTCCCGGTGTACAGATAATTAAGGATCGTGCCAATGGCAAAAATATCTGTTCTCTCATCAAGCATTCCATTTGTCTCATACTGCTCCGGTGCAGCGCATCCCACCGTACCATACCGCTCTCCCGGCTGGTTTGCCTCTTTGAGAGGAGCAGCCAGTCCAAAATCGATCAGTTTTATGGTATCATGACATAATAACAGGTTCTTCGGTTGTAAATCCAAATGTAATATAGGGGTTGTTCCTGCGAGATGCAGGTAATTAATGATGCTGGCAAGCTGAATTCCATAGAATACGGTCAGCTCCCGCGATAGATGACCCTGTCTTTTTACAAGATCATATAAAGAATCTCCTTCCAGATACTCTTCAATTAAATAACTAAAATATTCGTCTTCTTCAACGTCATAAATAATGGGAATTCCAGGATGGCGCAGTTCCTTTAAGATCAATGCCTCGCGCCTGAATTGTTCATAATTGAGAAAGCTTTTGGATACCCGCTTAACTGCCCTGTATTCCTCAAGCCCAAGATGAACCGCCAGAAAAACAGTGCCTTCCCGACCGGTTCCCAAGATACCGCATAGCTGATATTTACCAAACAGAACGGTGCTTACGAAAATCACCTCCTTGTGTCTGTCCAATATCATCTCTTGGAAAATATTGTAATATAAGATCAATAATTTTTCAACCAATTTATGGTTTTTTAACAAAAAAATCCTTAAAATAACTATTGTGTAACTCTTTACAACTCCATCTGCATTACCTCCCAAGGCACACGCACACATTATTTATTTGTCATAATCAATCCCATTTTGACTTTTTTACTCGTTGCCACTTCTGTCATTAAATAACGATACGTTATTAACCACGCCAAATATAAAAATTATAAATCCCAGTAATTAAATAGGATACCCGTTTTCTAGCATATAAACCTTAAAATTATATAAATTTTTTCACATAGTAATTGCCTTTTTGCTATAATATATAGTATAGTTATGTTGAGGAAGTATGTAGAAAATATTTACCATTTTAAAAAGAACAGGAAGTGATCCTATGAAGATAGAACGTATCAATGAAAATCAGATCCGTTGCACGCTTACCAGCTTTGATTTAAGCGTCCGAAACCTAAATTTAGGCGAACTTGCCTATGGCAGTGAAAAAGCCCGCAACCTGTTCCGCGAGATGATTCAAAAAGCCTCTAACGAAGTGGGATTTGAAGCCGAAGACATTCCTCTCATGGTAGAAGCAATTCCGTTATCCAACGAAAGCGTGATGTTAGTTATCACCAAGATCGATGATCCGGAAGAATTAGATACAAGGTTTGCAAAATTTTCACCAACAACAGACGAAGACTCGGATTCCATGCCTGCAGATCTGGCAAGCGAGCTTCTAGAAGGTGCTGACGGCCTGTTGAATTTATTGGGAATCGACAAAAAAGAAGAGCCGGAAGAAGAAAAACCAAAAGAGCAGTCAAATGCTTCCTCAGTGAGAATCTACTGTTTTCAAAGTCTGGATCAAATTTCTGATGCAGCAAAGATCATCGGACAGGTTTATGATGGCAGCAATACTTTATATAAAAAACCTAATACCAGACAGTATTATCTGGTCATAAGCAACACACCAGAGAAGTCTCTGGACTTCAGCCGTGTATGCAATCTTCTCGCAGAGTACGGAACCAAGATTCATCAGGATTACGCTTCCGAAGCGTACTACAAGGAACATTACGAGGTCCTGATTGAGGGGAATGCCCTTCAGTCACTTTCAAGACTTTAATCCGTTCCTTTGTTCATAGTACTTCATCACAAATCAAAATGAGGTTCGGCCCATAATACGGGTCGAACCTCATTTTTAAATTTCTCCGCTATCCTGAAAATAATTTGAAATCAGTTCCAATGTAGCATCTGTCTCCCTGCAGGAAACTAAAATCCAGTCATGGATCATGCCTGCTCCCTTTTTATAGACAAGTTCGGTTCCATCCAGGCTTCCCGCCCGCTCTGCAAGCAGTTCACAGTCTGGCGTCATAATATCTTCCGTTCCCGAAAAGATAAGAATTTTCCCCAGATGGTTCCAGTCCCCATATATAGGAGATACAAACGGATGATCAGACGGCAGCGGACCGCAGTAGCGGTTTCCAGCTTCCTTTAATGCTTCTTTCGGAAGTAAATGATCCCCCTTTTTGGCGATTTTTATCATAGGGTTATCCAATGCAATATCCAGCCATGGCGAAATCACAGCAGTCTTAACCGGCATAGGCAGATCATGAATATCCCGAAGCTCCTGTAAAAAAGAAAGCGCCAGACCTCCTCCGGAAAAGTCCCCCATGAAAAAGAATTCATCTTCCGGATATTCTTTGATAAGGCTGCTGTACGCATGAAGCAGGTATTGGTGTACTTCCAGAACATTATGTTCCAGTGAGAGGGGACAAAAAGGTATGGTCACCTTCATTCTCTGGGAAAGTGCAAAATATTCTGATATATTCACATACCGGAGGGAGGGTTCCAGTGTATAAGCACCGCCTGGCAGCAGCAAGATATGCTTCCTGCTGGTATAACTCCCATTGACCGTTATTCCTCCGAATCCATCTGTGTACCATTCCTTCACCCTGACTTTCCTGGTGAAATGTTCCCGGTCGATTTTATTACCGCCTCTTGGCGGTGCTGCAAGCTTTGCTTCCATCTTCTTTTCTGCATTACCGATGCCTGCTAAAAATTTTATCATTTGTATTTTTACACTCACAGCTGTCCTTCTCCTTCCGGCTAAAGATTATGAATCAGGCCCGGCAGGCCCTGTCCAATTTTCTTAATTCATAGATAATAAACTGACTGACGATCACTGCTGATGTAATATCTGCCAGCGGTCCGGCATACAAAATGCCATTCAGTCCGAAGTACAGAGGCAGAATCAAAAGCAGAGGAATTAACAGCACAAGCTGTCGGAGCATAGACAAAATAGATGCTTTTAAGGGCTGTCCGGTTGACTGGAAATAGCTGGTGCTGACAACCTGAAATCCGGCTGTAAATATACCAAGCATATAAATCCTTAAGCAGCGCTCAGCAAATGTATTAAACTGAGGATCCTGGGTACCAAACAGACTTAAAATTGCTCCGGGAAAAAGCTGGCATAACAGCCAGCCGCACACTGCCACACTGGTCGATGCTGTTGCTGCAACCAAAAATGTTTTTCTCACCCTTTTTGGCTGATTTGCGCCTTTATTAAAACCAAAAATTGGCTGAGATCCAATACCAATCCCAAGGCAGACTGACACCAGAATCATACCGATCTTGTTGACAATCCCCATGGCACTCAGTGCCACATCACCGCCTACTGCAGTCTGATTCCCATAATACACCAGAGAATTATTCATGACAACCTGCAGTATAGTAGTTGCCACCTGTGTGATTCCGCTGGAGATTCCAAGCGGGAGTGCCTGACGGCATATTTCAGGATCAATACGCATGGTATTTTTTTGCATACGCATATTCTTGCCCTTTTTTATAAAATATACGATTAAAGTCACTGCTGAAATAATCTGGGAAGTGATGGTTGCAATCGCAGCACCTGTAACTCCCCATTTAAATACGAAAATATAAATCGGATCCAGTATAGTATTTAAAAATGCTCCGATCAGCATGGCATACATAGACAAGGCAGGACTTCCGTCTGTTCTTGCCATATTGCTTAATACCACTGCCAGCATGTTAAATGGAGTTCCGATCAAAATTACAGAAGTATACTGCCTGGCATATTCCATAGTATTGTCTGTCGCCCCAAAAAGCTTTAACATCGGATCTAAAAACAGAAAACCGCAAACCACTACAACTGCACTTGCTGCCAGAGTAAGAACCGTCACAGTGCCAAGAGTTTTTTGTGCTTCCTCTTCCTTATTTTCACCAAGCTTGATGGCTGCATAAGCACTTCCGCCTGCGCCCAGAAGTGTAGAAACTGCTAAAAGAATTGTTACGATGGGGAAAGCGATGGTGGTAGCCGCATTTCCCAGATAACCGATCCCCTGTCCGATAAAGATCTGATCCACGATGTTATAGATTGAATTAACCAGCATCGCGATAATTGCAGGAAGTGCAAACTGCATCAAAAGGTGTCCGATTGGTTTGTAGCCTAAGGGATTCGCTCCCTGATTTATCTCATTGTGTTCCATAAAGTGTGTTATTCCTTTCCTCTGTGCCTTGTTGTAAAATGATGTGCATTAGAAGCCATTCTTATAAGAAGCTGTTCTGCTTCCTGACGCTCCTCTCCTGTAAACCCCGCTAAAATTATATCTGTCCATTCATCTACACACTCAACCGTCTTCTCCACAACCGGTTTTGCCTGGTCTGTTAAATAGATGCGCCGAACCCGTTTATCCTCTTCTTCTGTTTCTGTCCGGACATATCCCTCTTCTTCCAGTTTTTTTACCGCACGTGTAGCTGTTGCCTTATCATAGTGGCCATTTAACGCCATATCATGAAGATTCATGCCTGGATTTTTAAAAACCTGCAATAAAAAAAACTGTTGTCCACAGCCTATCTGAAAAGAGGATAACCGGTTTGCGTAAAACATATTATTAAGCCGTTGGAGAATCGAAATACACTTTCCGATTTCCCTGTGTTTATCCAAATTATTCACCTCCTGGTATCACTCGAAAACAGCATAACACAAAATAGTTGCATTCGCAACTATTTTGTGTTAATAACGAAAAAAAAATAATAACAAACGGACCGGTATTGAAACCGGTCCGTTCTTACCTTATCTTATTGGTATATTAATTCTGGAAAATCTGGCAGGCTCTGCTGCAGGCAGCCTCTGTTGCCGCACATCCTCCCAGTGCCGTCTCCCTTAGTTCAAATGGTATTGAACGGCCAACTACCATCATGGTCTCCACCATCTGGTCAAACGGAATCAGCTGGCGGATTCCGGAGAGTGCCATCTCTGCACAGACAAGAGCATTGGAAGCGCCTATGACATTACGGCTCTGACACGGACATTCTACCAGTCCGGCTACCGGGTCACAAACAAGCCCAAGTAAATTCACAATTGCCGCGGAAGCCGCATCCATGCACTGTTGGGGCGTTCCCCCCATAATTTCAGCAGCCGCAGCCGCAGCCATGGCCGAGGCTGCACCAACTTCAGCCTGACAGCCAGCCTGGGCACCTGCGACGGAGGCATTCCTCATAATTAAATATCCGATGGCGCTTGCGGTAAAAAGTCCGTCAATAATCTGCTCATCATCAAGTGAAAATTCTTCCTCAAGGGCCAGTAACAGACCAGGAAGAACTCCGGAACTACCGGCAGTAGGTGCCGCCACAATCAGCCCCATGGATGCATTGACCTCTAAAACAGCCAGCGAATAGGTAATCGCCTTGGATAGCATGCTTCCGCATATGGATTTCCCCTGTCGTCTTCTGTCCCTTACTTTTTTTGCCTCTCCTCCGATGAGACCTCCGATGGAGGGCACCGGTTCATCTAAGGGCTTATGACAGGCTTCTTTCATAATCCGGAACGCTTCACTCATTCGTTTTGTTATCTCTTCTTTAGACGCTCCAAATTCACTGATCTCACGCTGACGCATGATATCGGAGATCCGGCAGTCGTTCTCTTCACACAATTTCAGTAACTCTTGTCCTGATATAAAATCCATAGCTCCTCCTAAACCTGAATCAGCATTACATCTTCTACTTTTTCATGTTCCCGCAGTTTATCAAGAAGCTCCTGGGGAATTTCTTCATCTGATTCCACCACTGAATAGGCAGTCGCCCCTTTATTTTCCCGGTACAGCCGCATGAATGCAATGTTAACATTTCTCTCGCTTAAGCAGGTAGCGATATAAGCCACCATTCCAGGATAGTCCAGATGCCGGATTACCAGAGTGGAGTACTCTCCTGTAAAATCAACATCAACGCCGTTGATTTTAACAATCTTTACCTTACCGCCGCCTACAGACACTCCTCTGACAGACATCACAGATCCATCTGTGCCGGTTAAATGAATCTCAACGGTATTGGGATGAACTTCGGTTTCTTTTTCATTGATTACAAAGGAATAGGATAACCCCTGTTCCTTCGCAAGCTGAAAAGAATTCTTTATTCTCAAATCGTGAGTTTCAAACCCCAGCATTCCACCCAGCAAGGCACGGTCTGTACCGTGCCCCTTGTAAGTCCTGGCAAAGGAACCGTATAATACGAATTCAACTTTTTTAATAGAACCAGGAAATAATTTTCTTGCCAGAAGTGCAATCGCTACGGCACCAGCCGTATGGGAGCTTGACGGTCCCACCATATTGGGACCGATCACATCAAATATACTGATTGACGACATACATCTGCTCCTTTCAAAACATCTAGTCCCGTTTTTCTTTCTTAATATACTTACAGTAGAACGCTTCTACCAGCGCGCTGATTGCATTGTCACCGGATACGTTGCAGGCTGTTCCAAAGCTGTCCTGTGCAATATACATTGCCTGTAAAAGACTGGCAATGTCTCCCACTGCCGGGATTCCCACAATGGGGAAAAACGGAGTGGCTGTAAAAATGGAACCACCCGGAGCTCCCGGAGATGCCACCAGCGCAATTCCTAAAACGCAGATAAACGGAAACAGCGTAAGGAAACCGTGAGGCATTCCATAGATCAGTAAAGTCGCTGTCACACAGCAGGTAATAGTTATCATGGAGCCTGCCATATGAATGTTGGCGCATAACGGCACCACAAAATTACGGATCTCCTCAGAAACCCCATTGTTCTGTGCACATTTAATATTAACCGGTATAGTCGCTGCAGAAGACTGAGTACCGATCGCTGTTAAATATCCCGGAATCTGATTCTTTAACATGGTGATAGGATTGCGTTTTGTTATAGTTCCTGCGAAGGTGAACGCAATTAACAGGTAAAGGGCATGCAGGATAATTACAACAAGAAATACCTTCCAAAGTACAGACATAATAGCAAAGGTAGTCCCCTGATAAGTCATTTTTGCAAAGGTTCCGCAAATATACAGGGGCAGAAGCGGAATAATCACACGATTTAAAACCTTAGTGATAATTTCAGAGAGTTCCTTTACTACATTATAAAGGGCATTGCCGATTTCCTTTCCTCTCATTGTACTAATCGACACCCCCAGTACAAAAGCTAATACTACCGCTGCCGTTGTTTCAAGCAGAGGAGTGATGGTCAGTGAAAAGTACCCTCCAATTGCTCTGTCGCTTGCAGCTGCCACTTTGGAAACAACCTCCTGATTAACAAAGGTGGGGAAAAAGTTACTGGCTACAAAATAAGCAGCACTTCCTGCAAGCAGTGTCGACGCATAGGCAACAGCGGCCGTAAATGCCAGCAGTTTGCCAGCCCCCTGTGTCAGATCTGCAATTCCCATCGTTACAAAAGCTACAACCATCAGCGGAATGATGAACATCAAAAACTGTTTAAATAGATCTGCCGCCGTAATCAAAATGGAGATTACAAAACTTGGAGCATACAGTCCCAACAAGATACCAATAACAATGGCAATGATTAATTTGGGAACAAGTCCAAGTTTCTTTTTCTTTCCTTCCATTTCAATACCTCCCTTTCATTTGTGAATAAAATTTTTTTTATTTTTTATTGGTTTAAGTGTAATTTATTTTATCACAAACATGATATAAATGCAATATTTTTGTGTTATTACGCAAAAAATAAAATATCCTGCGTTATTTTTTGTTCGTTTTGACAAACAACGCAAGATATTTTTTTATTCCTTTAAGTTTTAAGTTTAAATTTGCTTATTATTTATTCTCTTTTTCTGCTCCTGACCCGGCATTGCGTATATGCATATATACTGTGTTTTTGGAAATATCCAGATACTCCGCTACCTTAACCACCGCATCCTTTAAGGTAAATACGCCCTGCTGGCACAGAATATTGATAATCTCTTTATTTTTAAGAGAGGGAAGAATCTGGTCATTGCCCATCACCTCGTTTCGGACCTCGGTAACCTTACTGTAAATCAATTCATCTAAATTACTTGCGAATGTCTCAGTTTTAACCTGGGCGCGGGAGGATATTTCGGGTATAAATCCGGAAAGAATCTCAGAAAAACCTGTGTTTAAATAAAAATTAATGCAAAGCAGTCCAATAATCCGGTTTTCTTCTCCCCGTACAACAATCGTAGTAGATTTCAAAGGTTCACCCTTCTTGTTCTTTGTGAAATAAGAAATGTAACCCTTCTCCCCTTCTTTTTTTATCTCTTCCAGCATCTGGAGAGCCAGATCTGTAATGGGCATCCCTTCTGTCCGGCCGGTATGATGGCCATTAATAATTTTAATCACAGAATGCTCTGTATCCTCCAGGCTGTGAAGCACCATCTCATAACCGCTCCCCAGATAATCTGCCAGCCCTTCCAATAAAACCTTATAGGAATCCAGTATGATCCGATCAATCAGCGTCAAATGCACATTATAATCCTTCATTGAAACCCTCCTCTTGTTCAGTTATATGAGGAAACACCCATAATTTTTTAAAATTATATCACGCGATAAAATATTTTTCAATAAAATCGCCAGATTTCAGAAAAAATAATGTAAAATATTACATTAATAAAGTCCGGCTCGCACGGGACCGGACTTACTATGTATAAATTATTTTCTATACTATCTTCTGCTTAATAAAGAAAAGAAGGGAAGCGAAATCACCAGTATCCTTAAAGAAGCGATTTCTGTCAACTGGCAGCCCTGCATACATGAGCTGGCTTCCGTAATATTCCCCGGTTTCCCCATCCGCGGTTACCTGATAGAGCATATCCTCACAAAGTCCGGTAAATTTAAATCGAAGCCATCCTGCATTTGCCGAATTTAAGATCTGATAATAGGCAGCAATCGCCTGTGTCTGGTCCTCTGAAACCACCATCCATGCAGTATCATTACCTTCAAACGGACTTTTCAGCCGGTAAAACGTTCCCTGGTGCAAAAGTTTCCTGTTTTCCTTATAAATTGCAATCTGTTCTTTGACCAGCTGTATTTCTTCCTCACTTAAGTGATTTAAATCCAGCTCATATCCGAAGGCGCCAAAAAATGCTGCGTTTCCTCTTGTTTTTAAGGGAGTGATCCGATGGATCTGATGGTTGGGAACAGCTGAAATATGGGCACCGATACTGGATACCGGATATACCATACTGGTCCCATACTGGATCCTCAGTCTGTCTATGGCATCTGTATTGTCACTGCACCACGCCTGGGGCGCATAATAAAGCATACCAGGATCAAATCTTGCGCCTCCGCTGGCACATGATT
Source organism: Clostridium boliviensis (assembly GCF_033342255.1). Lineage (NCBI taxonomy): Bacteria > Bacillati > Bacillota > Clostridia > Eubacteriales > Clostridiaceae > Clostridium > Clostridium boliviensis. Next base: position 153,414 of record NZ_JAWONS010000133.1, on the reverse strand, counting down.
CAAAGAGAATTTCAGGAAAATCATGAATCAGGCGGCTGTAAAGATCATAAACGCCCAGAATATATTTATGCATCACCATGCCCTGTTGGTTATTTGGTGTACTTCTTGAATAGCATTCAGTAATATAACGGTTCATATCCCATTTAATATAGGATATTTTTGCCCCTTCTATTACCTGTTTCAGCATCTGATAAATGGAATCCACAATCTCCCGTCTGGAGAAATCCAGGACATGCTGCTGCCTGCTGGGTGTTTCATAACGGCCTGGAGCAGAGATAATCCAGTCCGGATGAGCCTCATAGAACCTGCTGTTTTTATTAACCATCTCCGGTTCAATCCACAAACCGAACTTAAGCCCCATGGCTTCAATCTTTTCGGACAGGCCAGATATGCCTCCCGGCAGTTTTTCTTTGTTTACATACCAGTCTCCCAGACCGCGGTCATCCTGACTGCGGTCCCCAAACCAGCCGTCATCCAGCACAAACAGTTCCACACCTGTTTCCTTCGCTTTCTTTGCAATGGAGAGAATCTTTTCTTCATCAAAATCCATATAGGTGGCTTCCCAGTTATTTAACAAAACTGGTCTCTCCCTGTCTCTCCAGTATCCTCTGGCGAGCCTGGTCCGGTACAGACTGTGATAGACCTGGCTCATATGGGACAATCCCTGGTCCGTATACACCAGAACTAGTTCCGGCGTCTGAAACGATTCCCCGGGTTTTAAAGGCCATTCGAAGGTATCAGGGTGAATTCCCATTAAGATCCTGGTGGTATCATGGGCGCATACCTCTGCCTGTGCAAGAAAGCTTCCGCTGTAAACCAGACTGAATCCATAAGCAATGCCACTGTTTTCTGTGGTCGTTTTTTCCGTTAATGCCAAAAATGGGTTATGTTCTGCACTGCTGATTCCCCTCATGCTGTAAACAGACTGGATTCCCTGTTCCAGAGGCCGCCGCTTTACATAACGTTCCCTGGACCAGGCACCGGATAAATGTATCATGTCATATCCGGATTCCGGTAAATCCACTGCCCCGCTCATGGCATTTAAGAGTACGATATGTTCCGTTCCTTTATGTTTGAAGCAGGCGTTTCTTGTAATCACCGGTCTCTCTTTGTATATGGTATAAGTGAGTATTAAATCGGTGTCAATCAGATCATCATGAAGCCTGATCTTTAATGTATCTGCTTCGCCATCCTCTTCCGTATATGTCGAAGGAAGGGGTTCAATGGACGGTTTTCCCTTCAAAATGGTGTGGTCTGCATAGATGAAATTTGTAACTCTGCTGCCATTTTCCTGTCTGACGGAATATGCGCCATACCGGTAATCTCCGGTTCCGTATGCCGGATACTCCTGTTTTGTATATTGCAGGCACAAATTTACAGGTCTGGGACAGCTGATTGCTGCATGGGGGCGCTCACCTGTTTCAAAAAGATACTCAAAGGAGTCCCGGTCCTTAATCCGTTTTCCATAATATAAATTACCCAGCTGACCGTTTCCCATGATCTGAATGATATAACTGACCGTCTTGTTATACAGATGAAACTCATTTGCTTGTTGGTGATAAATGATTGGCATAGTGTATACTCCTTTATAGTTTTCCTCCTGATGTTGCTATTCCTTCGATAAACTGTTTCTGGAAAATCAGATATATGATAATCATAGGAATACAGGCCAGCAGAGAAGCAGCCATAAGCTCCGGATAGTTTGTCACAAACTGTCCCTGCAGTTTTGCAAGTGCTGCAGAAAGAGGCATGGTATTCTGTTCCGTATTAACAACTAAAGGCCACATCAGTTCTTTAAATGCAAACAGTGCTGTAAAAATCCCAAGTGCTACCATGGAAGATTTCGTAAGGGGTGCCATGACATAGAGAAATGTCTGGCCGATGTTGCAGCCGTCAAGTCTGGCCGCCTCCTCTAACGATAAGGGGAGACCCATATACGCCTGACGCAGTAAAAAAGTTCCGAACGCTGTAACCAACCCTGGAAAAAGCAGGCCAAAGGAAGTATTTAACAGTCCCAGCCGGCCTACCATCAAATACTGAGGAATAATAAAAATCTGGGTCGGCACCATCATCTGGAATAAAACCAGGGAGAATGCAAGATTCTTCCCTTTAAAATGGAGTCTTCCGAACGCATACCCCGCCATAGTTGCCGTAAGTACTGCACAAACCACCCGTTCAACGATGAGTACCAGTGTATTCCAGTACAGTCTCAAAAAATTCATCTTACTGATTACCGATAAAAATGCTTCCTTCTTCCAGACAGTAGGAAAAATGATAAACGGATTCATCTGAGTCGCCTCTGAAGCTGATTTAAAAGCCGTAAGAATCATCCACAGGAAAGGAACCAGCATAATAACAGAACCTGCCGTCAGTATGAAGTATTGAATACCTGAATTAAATTTTCTATTCTTATCCATCGTTCTCCTCCCTAGCTGTAATTAACCCACTTCTTCTGCCAAAGAAGCTGGATTACCGTAATGAGCAGAATTACCAGAAGCAGCAGCATGACAATGGCTGAGCCATATCCCTTGTTACCCTCAACAAAGGAATATTTATAGAACAGGTAAACCAGGGACTGGGTCTTCACCAGTGCCGGATTAGCCTTTTCCATCATCATATATATACTGTCAAATACCTGCATGGCTCCGATTACTCTTGTCACTGTAACAAAAAACATAGTGGGAGAAATCAGCGGCAGCGTTATGTAGAAAAATTGTTTCACACTCCCGGCTCCGTCAATTTCTGCAGCTTCATAATAATCTCTTGGGATTTCCTGCAATCCGGCAAAAAACAGAACCAGATTATAGCCGATAACGGACCAGATTCCCACGATGGCTATGGATATATAAGCAATTCCAGGATCTGAAATCCAGTTCACAGAGGAAAGTCCGATACGGTTCAAAAGATGGTTTAATAAACCAAATTCTGAGTTATAAAGCCACCTCCACACCATGGCAACTGCTGCGGGCGCTGCAACCATAGGCAGAAAATAGATGGTTCTCCATATGGACCTGCCCTTCACTTTTCCATTTAGTATGACAGCAAGGACCAGTGCGATTGTTATGGAAAAAGGAACTTCAACAAGCGTATATTTAAATGTATTCCAAAGTGCCTGCCAGACTGTTCCATCATTAATCAGCTTGCTGTAGTTACTGAGTCCCACATATACATTGCCTTTTCCAAAGGCTCCTGTTTTAAAAAAGCTCTGATAAATGGTCTGAAAGATTGGTATAATATTTAAAATTATGAGGCCTGTCATGGTCGGCAGCAAAAAAAGCCAGCCCCACAAAAATTCACTTTTTTCCCGTCTTGATACCGATTTTTCTCTCTTCATGCAGTCCCTCCGCAAATTCGTTAAAAGGGGAGGCATCTCTTGTATCTGCCTCCCCGACCATACCTACTCTTCCGCCAGCATGGCATTCATTTCCTTATCAATATCCTTGCAGACATCCTCCACACTTTTATTTCCGTTCCATGCATCAATCAGCTTTTCATGAATCATATTGGTCCATGCCACCGTTGATTTGGAATATGGACGAATTACTAAATCATCCATCATATCAAGATAAGCCTGTAAGTTGAAATCCGGGTAAGCCTTAATCCAGTTATCTGTGGTGCCCTGATAAGCTGATATTACAATACCAAGATCAGACTGCTTTTGCTGAGCTTCTTTCGAACCCATGTATTCAATCAGCTGCCATGCTTCCTCCGGCATGGAGGTATTGGCGGAAGCTGCCCATCCAAGGCCATTATAGATGGAAGCACGTCTTCCGGTCGTTTTATCCTTCGGAAGAACTGCAATATCACAGTTAGCCTTTACATAATCATTGTTACACAGCTCTGAAAGCATCCAGGAGCCCTGGGTTATCATGGCGACCTTACCTGCTTCAAATAACGCTTCTTCCTTGTTCTCTGCTATTACCTCATAAGGAGGAGCATATCCTTCTTTCATAAGGTCCGTAAGGAAGGTAAGCGCTTTTATGGTACCCTGCTGAGTAAAACCGGAAGATTTTTTGTCATCACTGATTACATAGCCGCCCATATCATAGACGGGGTTGCACCAGCCTGCCTGGTCATTGGTCGGATTAACTGCAAAGCCATACTGGCTGCCGTCGGCCTTTGTAAGCTTTTTCGCCGCATCTGCAAAATCATCCCATGTCCAGTCTTTGTCTGGATAAGAGACTCCCGCCTCATCAAACATGGTTTTGTTATACCAGAGAGCGATGGTATCGATGTCTTTTGGAACTGCATACTGCTTGGTTCCCTGCCAGTTATAGATGTCTACAATCTCCTTGGGGAATTTATCCATCTCCAGCTTTTTGCTGGATTTAATCCGGTCTGTTAAATCCAAAAGCATCTCATATTCTGAGTACCGTGCAATCTCGTTGGAATGCATCCAGAATACATCAGGAAGGGAACCTCCTGTAGCCCCTGCTTCCAGCATGGTCCAGTACTGGTCCCATGGTGTAACCTGTATCTGTGTCTTAATCCCTGTCTCCTTTGTGAAATCAGCCATGATCTTTGTCAGACCAGGTTCCTGGTTTTTATCCCAAATCGCTACAGTAAGCGTTCCGGATGAGCCGCCCTTTTCCTTCTCTGTCTCCGCTGCACTTGATGAATCCTGCTTTGCTTCCTGCTTGGTGTCCTGTTGATCTGCTGGCTGACTGCTTTGCTGGCTGGAACAGCCAATCAGTGCAGATACAGCAATGACTGCCATTGCTGCCGGTAATCCCCATCTTCGCTTCATTTTGTTACCTCCCATAATTTGTTACTTTTTAATAGTTACAGAATTTCCCCAATACATTTGTTACTTTTTATTATTATATTCCTCATTATAATTGTTTTTTTGTTTATTTTACATAGATAAATGTTGTTTATATATGGTGTTTTGTTACATACCTGAATTCGTTTCCCGAATTCCCTTCCTGTACCGGAGGGGAGATTCACCCTCTGTCTTCTGAAAACACCGGCAGAAAACAGATGCGTCGTGAAAACCGCAGGAAAGAGCTGTTTCTGTTATGCTTAATCGGGTTTCCTCCAGCAGCCGCTTTGCTTCCAGTACCCGGTACTCGGTAAGATAATGCTTGGGCGACACCCCTTTATGCCTCATAAATATCCGGTAGAGATAAGTCCGGTCAATGCCTATAAATCTTGCCACATCTGCAATCTGTATCGGATAGCTGTAATTGTGACGGATATAAGTTTCCGCCTGTTCCAGATAGCTTTTTTCATAGCAATCTGATTGTGGTGCATTACCCTGAAACCTGGAAAACAAAAGATAGAGATACCCTCTCATCTCGTCCAGGTTATGGGCGGTACCACAAAACGAATCCACCAGCGCCAGTATGATCTCACGCCACCGGTTTCCGCCCTCAAAGCAAAAGAAGTATCCTTCCTCATCTCTGCGGTATTCCGATACCAGACGGTCTGCCTCTGTTCCAGAAAATGCAACCCAGGCATATTCCCATGGCTCTCTGCTATCTGCCCGATAGTAGGTTACTTCCTGAGGCTTAATTAAGAATGCTTCTCCCTTCGCAATCCTGTATTCCCTGTCAGAAGTTCTGTAAATCCCCTTTCCTTTCAGAACAACATGAAGGAGATAATGCTTACGGACTGCAGGTCCAAAAAAATGACCGGGCGAACATTGCTCGTGACCACAGTAATAAATGGTAAGTCCCCTTGCCGATTGATTCATCATCTCACCTCCATACAACAAAATGACAATAATTTGAAACAAACTTCCTATTTTTTTCTATGCTGTGATTATACAATAGCCTCATCAGGCATACAAGAAAAACAAGGAGGAAAAGCAATGATAAAAATCACTTTTATGGGAGCCGGGAGTACGATATTTGCAAGGAATGTCCTGGGCGACTGTATGTGCACGCCCGTACTGCGTGACGCTGTAATCGCTCTGTATGATATCGATCCTATAAGACTTTCCGATTCACAGCTTATTTTAAATGCAATCAACAAAAATGTGAACGATGGAAGGGCGGAAATACGTACCTATTTAGGACCGGAGAACCGGAAGGAAGCCTTATCTGATGCAACTTTTGTTGTAAATGCAATCCAAGTGGGCGGATATGATCCATGCACCATCACCGATTTTGAGATACCGGAGAAATACGGTCTTCGTCAGACCATTGCCGACACACTGGGCATCGGCGGTATTATGCGGGGATTAAGAACCATTCCAGTCATGGAAGAATTTGCAAACGATATGGAGGAGGTCTGTCCGAATGCCTGGTTTTTAAATTATACAAATCCCATGGCGATTCTTTCCGGATACATGCAGCGCTACACTTCTATTAAAACCGTAGGTCTGTGCCACAGTGTTCAGGTCTGTTCAGAAAAACTGCTGAAAGAATTAGGGATGGAAGACTCTATGGAGGGCCGCACCGAACTCATTGCAGGAATTAACCATATGGCATGGCTTTTAGATATCCGGGACCGTTCCGGGAAGGATCTATACCCCATGATCCGTCAGAAATCTCTTGAGATGAATCAGGCGGGCAGTCATAAGGATATGGTGCGATATGAGTACATACGAAACCTGGGGTACTACTGCACAGAATCCAGTGAGCACAATGCAGAGTATAATTCTCTGTTTATAAAGTCCCGCTATCCAGAGCTGATTGAAGAATTTAATATTCCCCTGAATGAATATCCAAGGCGGTGCATCAAACAGATCAATGGCTGGGAAGAAGAGAAAAAGTCTATTTTAAACAATGGCGCGGTAACGCATACCCGTTCTCTGGAGTATGCTTCCTATATTATGGAAGCAATTGTGACCAACCGTCCTTATAAGATCGGCGGTAACGTACTGAACAAGGGGCTGATTGAGAATCTGCCTTCCGATACATGTGTGGAAGTACCCTGTCTGGTGGATGGCAGCGGAATCACTCCCTGTCATGTGGGCCGTCTTCCAGTCCAGCTTGCCGCCATGAATATGACAAATATCAATCCCCAGCTGATCACCATCGAAGCCGCCCGTACCAGATGCAGGCAGACAATTTATCAGGCCGCCATGCTGGATCCTCACACCAGCGCTGAGCTGAGCATAAAAGATATCCGGGCTATGGTGGATGAACTGATTGACGCGCACGGCGATTACATGAGTATGTACCGCTGACGCATCTGTCCTAAATAAGATTTGCAAGTAAAACCAGCATCCTGTATAATAGATATATAATCAGTATCCGATTGAGGGGGCATAGCTTTGGCTGAAAAACAGACGAGTTATAAATGCGTGGCAGGATTTCGTTGTTTAAGAAACATCAAGCGTCAAACCAGTGATTTGTATCTGGTCCACTGCGGCATTCAGCAGTGTCCTCCCGGATATACCTACAACCACAAAATCCCTAATGAATACCATCTCCATTTTGTCCTGGGAGGGGCAGGTGTTCTTGAAACAGGGGGAACCCGCTTTGAACTGGAGGCTGATGATATTTTTCTGATTCCGAAAGGACAGCCGATTAAATATCATGCTGATTACGAAAACCCATGGGAATATATGTGGATCACCTTTGACGGTACGATGGCAGAGGCCTATTTAGGGTATGCAGGTCTGTTAAGCGAACATTGTGCCATCCATTCCCAGATCCCCAACCGCTGCTACCTTCCCATGATACAGAAAATTCTGGATACCAACCAGCTGACTTTTGCCAATGAGATAAAGCGTGTGGGATACTTATACGATATACTGTCCACACTGATTGAAACACAGAGCAGCCTGCGCACCAGCAGGAATCAGTATGATTACTCCATTGATACCTATATCGATTATGCCCTGCAGTATATTAAGCTGAACTATGACCGTATCAGGGTTCAGGATATTGCGGATTATATCGGCATTAACCGCTCCTATTTAACCTCAATTTTCAAAAAGAAACTTGAGGTTTCTCCTCAGGAGTATTTAATGCGTTTTCGTTTAAACATAGCCGCACAGGAACTGGCCGGTACCAACCGGTCCATACAGGAAATAGCCACCAGCATCGGTTATGATAACCCTCTGACCTTTTCCAAGATTTTTAAACAGGAATATGGAATGAGTCCCAGACACTACCGGGAAGAAAAAAAAGAAATGAAAAATAAGGAGGCAGATCCATAGGACCGCCTCCTTAAACACTCTATCTGTCTGCTAAGACTTCATTAATCTGAGAAACCAGAACATCACAGTCAATTCCATGAACCTGACAAGCTTCCTCCAAAGACTCTCCCTGAGATGCCGGACAGCCAAGACAATGCATTCCTGCACGCATAAGCATCGGTGCAATGTTGTCATCCATCTCAAGCAATGCTCCGATCAGCATATTTTTATCAATCTGCATCTTGTATTCCTCCTTATAAAATTGTACATACTGTTTCTATAATATAATACTTTTTCAGTTAATTAGCAAGGGTTTCATACCGTTTTTCTTTTTAAACGTTGATAGAAAAATTTCTCAATAAGCACTATTGACATTGTATACAGTATTCATATATAATGTATTCATACAAAGGTCCTAGGAATTATAACCTTTGACGACACTTATTTATTATTGATACTTATTATAAAGATTCTATATGGAGGTACAAACAAATGAGACCGGAATGGAGAGCATTTAACAACGGCATCTGGGAACATGAGATTAATGTCAGAGACTTTATTCAGAAAAACTATACCCCTTACGACGGAGATGATTCCTTCCTTGCAGGACCCACCAGTAAAACAGATGAACTGTGGGCACAGGTTATGGAATTAAGCAGTAAGGAGCGGGAAGCAGGCGGAGTTCTTGATATGGATACAAAGCTGGTTTCTACAATTACCTCTCATGGCCCTGGTTATTTAGACAAAGATAAAGAAACAATTGTAGGATTTCAGACAGATAAGCCGTTTAAGCGTTCCCTGCAGCCATATGGCGGCATTCGAATGGCAGAAAAGGCTTGTGCAGACAATGGATATACCATTGATCCTGAAATAAAGGAATTCTTTAATACACACAGGAAAACTCATAACGCAGGTGTTTTTGATGCCTACACAGAGGAAATGCGTAACTGCCGCTCCAGCCACGTCATCACCGGACTTCCGGATGCATATGGCCGCGGACGTATTATCGGTGATTACCGTAGAGTGGCTCTTTACGGAATTGACCGTCTGATTGAAGATAAGGAAGAACAGAAGAATACAACCCGTACTACCATGTATTCCGATGTAATCCGCGACAGAGAAGAGCTGTCTGAGCAGCTTCGTGCTTTAAAGGAATTGAAGAAGCTGGGATCCATTTACGGATTTGATATTTCAAAACCTGCCATGAATGTGAAGGAAGCGATTCAGTGGACTTATCTGGCTTACTTAGCTGCAGTAAAAGAACAAAACGGTGCTGCCATGTCCCTGGGACGTACTTCCACCTTTATTGATATCTATGCTCAAAGAGATTTAGAGGAAGGCACATTCACCGAAGAAGAGGTTCAGGAATTTGTGGATCACTTCGTTATGAAGCTTCGTCTTGTGAAGTTTGCACGTACACCGGAATACAATGAGCTTTTCTCCGGGGATCCTACCTGGGTAACGGAATCCATCGGCGGTGTGGGAATTGACGGACGTCATCTGGTTACAAAGATGTCCTACCGTTATCTCCATACACTCCATAACCTGGGAACTGCACCGGAACCCAATTTAACCGTTCTGTGGTCAACAAAGCTTCCTGATAACTTTAAACGTTTCTGTGCGAAGACTTCCATCGAATCTTCTTCCATTCAGTATGAGAATGATGATTTAATGAGAGTTACCCACGGTGATGACTATGCCATTGCCTGCTGCGTATCTTCCATGAGAGTGGGAAAAGAAATGCAGTTCTTCGGCGCACGCGCCAACCTGGCAAAATGTCTCTTATATGCAATCAACGGCGGCGTTGACGAGATAACCAAGAATCAGGTGGGCCCGAAGTACCGTCCGATTACTTCTGAGTATTTAAATTATGATGAGGTAATGGATGCTTATAAGGATATGATGCAGTGGCTCGCAAGAGTCTATGTCAATGCATTGAACATCATCCACTATATGCATGATAAATACAGCTATGAGCGCATTCAGATGGCTCTTCATGATAAAAAAGTAACTCGTTGGTTCGCAACTGGAATTGCTGGTCTTTCCGTTGTAGCTGACTCACTTTCCGCCATTAAGTACGCGAAAGTCAAGGCAATCCGTGATGAGAACGGTATTGTTGTGGATTACGAAATTGAGGGAGATTTCCCGAAATACGGTAACAATGACGACCGCGTGGACCAGATCGCAAATGACCTGGTACACACCTTCATGAACTTTGTGAAGGCAAATCATACTTACCGCGGTGGAATTCCTACAACTTCCATCTTGACAATTACTTCCAACGTAGTATATGGTAAAAACACAGGAGCAACTCCTGACGGACGTAAGAAGGGAGAAGCATTTGCACCAGGTGCAAACCCAATGCACCGGAGAGATACCCATGGTGCGGTATCATCCTTAGCCTCTGTTGCCAAGCTTCCATTTAAGGATGCACAGGATGGTATCTCCAATACCTTCTCCATCGTTCCGGGTGCTCTTGGAAAAGAGGATAAGATCTTCTCCGGTGATTTGGAAGTGGATCTTGAACTGGCTTTAAACGAGGACCAGAAGTAAGGAGTGACTGTTATGGCAGATCCAAACGAAAAACAAATTGATGATATTGTCTCAATGCTGGATTCATTTATGGCCAACAACGGCGGTCATATGAACATCCGGGTAGCAGAGGACGGTACCGTAAACGCCCATAAAACTATGGCGAAAACAATTACTACTGCCAATTCCCTTGACTGCGCCGAAGGTGATACTGCCTGCCGTGTTCCTACCCTGTTTGAGGGCATGGACCGGGAAGAGGATGACCTTTAAGCAGTCCGGGGCAATCAGAACTAAGACTCATAAGGAGGATAATAAAATGGCAAATATCAGTAAATCTCAGATCGACAATCTCGTGAACTTATTAGATGGCTATGTGGAAGAAGGCGGACATCATTTAAATGTGAATGTCTTTACAAAGGATACTCTTCTGGATGCACAAAAACATCCGGAGAATTACCCTCAGCTGACAGTTCGTGTTTCCGGTTATGCCGTGAACTTTATAAAACTGACAAAAGAACAGCAGGATGAGGTTATTTCCAGAACATTCCACAGCAATATGTAACAATCAGAAAAGAAGGCGATGCACTTATGACAGGACGTATCCATTCCATCGAAAGTTTTGGTACTGTAGACGGTCCGGGCGTGCGCATGGTGGTGTTTTTTCAGGGCTGCCCCATGCGCTGCCAGTACTGCCACAACCCGGATACCTGGGAGCTGGCAGGCGGCAGTCTGATGACCGTGGAAGAACTATTAAAACAATTTGAGTCGTCCCGGCATTTTTACCGGGGCGGAGGTATCACTGCCACAGGAGGTGAGCCGCTTATGCAGCTGGATTTTCTTACTGAACTGTTTGAAGCGGCAAGAAAAAAGGATATTCACACCTGTCTGGATACCTCTGGAGTGACATTTAACAGAAGCAATGAGGAATATGTAAAGAAAATCGACCGTCTTCTTGCTTCCACCAGTCTGGTTATGCTGGATATCAAGCAGATTAATGATATCCGGCACAAGCCATTAACTGGTCATTCCAATGCACCAATTCTGGATTTTGCCCGCTATCTTGATGAGAAAGAAATACCTGTCTGGATCCGCCATGTGGTGGTGCCCGGCATCACAGACGAAGCACCGGATTTATATCATCTTGGACGTTTTATCGGTCAGTTGAAGAACGCGAAAGCCCTTGATGTACTTCCCTATCACGATATGGGAAAAGTAAAATATGAGAGTATGGGGCTGGATTATCCCCTAAAGGGTGTACCTCCTTTATCAAAGGAAGATGCTATCTCTGCCAAAAAAATAATTCTTAACGGAATCCGGGATGCCCGAAGCGGCGAACCCGATCCTTATTGCTTCTAAAATTAAACATTAATTGTTACATTTACTACTTGATTAAATTTTATTAATAGTATAAAATATAGAAAAATGTATAGAATATAAGGAGGTAATTTATCATGGCACGTGTTATTAGTGACGCTTGTGTTAGTTGTGGTTCATGTGAAGGCGAATGCCCAGTAAGCGCTATCAGCCAGGGTGATTCTCAGTTTGTTATTGATGCAGATACTTGTATCGATTGCGGCGCTTGTGAAGGTGTATGCCCTACAGGAGCAATTTCTGAAGCATAATTATCGAATACATATATGCCTCTCCCGGAAGGGAGGGGCATTTTGTTATGGATTTCCATATCTTTTATTATCACTCATGTTATTTCTGAAAGGAAGTTTATATGAAAAAACCGCTGATAGGATTAACACCTGTTCACGATACAGATAACAATGATATTAAGATGAGACCTACTTATTTACGGGCGTTAAAGGCGGCGGGAGGAATTCCTGTTGTTATGCCGCTGGAGGCAGATGAGGATGATTGGATACGGCTGGTTGATGAACTGGACGGATTTGTGTTCACTGGCGGACCGGATGTTCATCCATTTCTTTTCGGTGAGGAGACGCAGGCCCACTGCGGCAATGTTTCGGAGGCGAGAGACCGGATGGAGATTTCTCTGCTCCCCCTGATTCTGGAGAGAAAAAAGCCGGTTCTTGGAATATGCAGAGGGATTCAGGTGCTGAATATAGCCCTGGGCGGTACCATCTGGCAGGATATCTTTTCTATGACAAAACCGGAGTTTCCTATTGCCCATTCCCAGCCTTTTGCTTATCATATGCCCAGCCATACGGTTTCTCTGACACAGGGCACGCTGCTGCATAAGATTTGTGGTGCGGATACACTGCGAGTCAACAGCATGCATCATCAGGCTGTGAAGGAATTAGGACAGGGGCTGACAGCATCGGCTTACTCCCCGGATCACTTGATTGAGGCTTTGGAAATGCCTGGTTATCCCTTCTTTGTGGGGGTGCAGTGGCATCCGGAGTATCTTTGGGAAAACAATGAGGAAGCGTTTCGGCTTTTTAAGAGATTTATAGAAGCTGCTTGCTGAGAATTGAAAAAAATCTAAAAAAATCCGCAGTTTACACGTTCAGTGGCAGCTGCGGATTTTTTGCCTGAGCCTCTTTTGGACTCTTTTTATCTGAAAGTGAGAGTATGCTATAACTTTTTTCCGTTTCGACCAAACTTCTTCTTGCGGTTAAAGAAGGGGATTTTAGATGCTGCTGCTTCTGCACGGCCTTTGTTATCTTTCTGATAGGTCCGCATAAGCTCGTCCAGCTGTTTGTAACGCTCTTCTTCTTTTTCCTCTTTCAGGTTCATTAAGTATTCCATTTCCTTAATGACCTTGTCATTGACCAGACTGCTGACATCCTGGCTCAACTGCTCATTATTTAACTCCAAAGCACGTCCAATGATATGATTCATAATTTCCTGAAACTGTTCCATCTTCTCCTGTGCAATAGAGACCTGTGCTGTGTTATGTACCTCCAGGCCCGCCTCACCGTCTTGTCCGGTAAGTCCGCTGTCTTTTAATTCCTGGGTCATCTGCCCCTCCAATAATTCATCGGGTATAACCGGATCCTTTCCGTCCCCAATGATTTTTTCAAGCGCTGTCTTAATGGCTTTTAACTGATATCCCTTTTCCTTTAAGTCCTTGATCTGCCTGAATAAACGGATGTGTGCTTCGGTGTAATACCGGTGTCCCATCTCATTTCTGGGAATGTTTAATTCTAGCTCGTCCTCCCAGTATCTAAGGACATGGGATTCTACATCAACCTTCTTTGATGCATCCGATATTAAGTAATGTATCTCAGCCATAGCTATATCCTCTCCTTTGGTTCGTTTAGTTTTCATAACCTTACTATTTATATCATATGCGGGTATGATACGGATTATGAATAAGATGTTGAAAAAAATTTTTAAGGGGAAGGAATTGTTGGGGGGATGAAAAAATATAAAAGGAATGGGAGGGAACGGGAATCCAACCATCTTTACGAATCTTATAGTGGATCGCAACCATCAGAATAAAGGGAAAAAGCGGATATGCTAATCTGTTATGTGCAAATTTTGGAACTCAACATGTACAGTTTTAGCACTTGCATTGAAATTTGAAGCTATTAATACTATTATTAATGAAAAAAAGAAGGTGATTTCAATTTTATTAACACTTACAATTCTATCAACTACGGCAACAAGTACATTTGCTCAAACAAAAATAAATGATGTCGTAAGAACAGATTTTAATTATGAAAAAGGTAGTATTGAAAAACTATTTGTACTGTATCCAATATTAATCCTGTAACAGGTGTTGTTGTATCATCTACTGCTGCAGTAGTAGCATATATAATCAAAGTACGTGCTCCAAATAAAAACAGCAGAACGTACTATTCGAACTTTTAAAAACAATCGATTATTTGGGATATATACTAATTTTTGCAGCAATGATAATTGGAACTAAAGTTTCAACTCATGCCACATGGGTAAACGTTATTAGGTCAGAATTCTGGAATATGATTTTTGTTTTGATTGTAATAATCTTTACAAAAGTAGCAGTAAAGATTATCAAGGATATAAAAGATAATTAAAATTGAAGACAAAGTTAAATGATAGTGGACTATCTATGTTGATAATTAGATATGTCCACTATTTCATTAGAGAGCGTAAATTTTCTTGTGTCCGGAGAGTAAACAACTATCTGGAATTGAATTAGATATGTAGTAGATTCCTATAATTCGGGAACTTATTTGCAATTCCAAACATAAGTTTTTATCAGTAGTTCCCCTGATTTCTTGTTATATTGTTTCGGACAGCAAAAATAATCGTTACCTCTAGCTTTCTTTAAGTGGGCTCAGCCACACCCCATCTATAGAGTTATTAGGAAAATATTCTTTCTTATAACATACTGATTTATCTAATTCATTCCCAGAAAGCAGCCATTTCTTCCAACCACACTAAATTTATTATACAACACTCAGGATAGATCTCCCCCTTTTTCTATCCTGCTCATTGCCGGGCCATGTTTGCGAATTTGGTGTATTCCGGTCTCCATACTAAATTCACAGTTCCAATCGGACCATTTCTTTGCTTGGCTATGATGACTTCTGCTATGTTTGGCATGTCCGTATCTTTATTATAATAATCATCTCTGTACAAAAACATTACCACGTCGGCATCCTGCTCGATCGCTCCTGACTCTCTTAGATCCGACAGCATGGGGCGATGATCCTGCCTTGTCTCACAGGCTCGGCTTAGCTGGGATAATGCAATTACAGGCGCACTTAACTCTCTTGCAAGGGCTTTTAATGACCGGGATATCTCGGATATCTCCTGCTGACGGTTGTCTCCGCCTTTTCCGCTTCCGCTCATCAACTGTAAATAGTCGATAATTACAATGCTTAACCCATATTCCAGCTTCATCTTCCTGCACCTCGACCGTAGCTCCATAATGGAAATACCGGGAGTGTCATCGATGATTAACTTGGAATTTCCGATTACTCCGATTCCTTCTACCACTGCATCCCAGTCACTGTCGGATAAGGTTCCGGTTCTTAGCTTCTGGGAATCTACATTGGACTCCATGGCTAACATACGGTTTACCAGCTGCTCTTTTGACATCTCCAGACTGAAAACCATAGCGGGCAGCCCCTTCTTTACAGCAATGTGGTCTACCAGGTTCAGAACGAATGCCGTCTTTCCCATGGAGGGTCGGGCGGCAATCAGAACAAAGTCAGAGGGCTGAAGACCGGAAGTCTTATAGTCCAGATCAATAAAACCTGTAGGAATTCCTGTTACAGTTCCCTGATTCTTTGACGCTTCCTCGATCTTCTCCAGTACATTCATGGCTACCTGACGGATAGGAACGAAATCTCCGGAATTCCGGTTCTGCAGTAAGTCAAATATGGTCTTCTCCGTAGATGCCAGAATATTTTCAAGCGGTTCCTTTCCTGCATAACAGGTATTCGCTATGTCCTCATTTACCTTAATCAGACGTCTTAATACTGCCTTATCCCGCACAATCTTAGCATAAGACTTTACATTGGCAGAGGTGGGAACCGTTGTGATAATGTCTCTGACAAATTCCAGACTGGACACCTCGGGGGGTACATCTTTTTCCTTTAAGCGGTTCTGCAGGGTGATTAAGTCAACCGGCAGATTCTCATTAAAAAGCTCCAGCATGGCTTCAAACATGACGCCATACTGGTGCTGATAAAAATCTCCTGCTGTAACGATCTCGGAAGCAGCAATGATCGCATCCCGATCCATCAGCATGGATCCGATGACGGACTGCTCTGCCTCAATGCTGTGAGGGAGGATCCGTTTGATCAGGGCCTCATCCATACCTGTGCCTCCTAGCTTTCTAATACCTTAACATCTAATTTTGCAGTTACATCCTTGTGCAGCTTAATAGGAACTTCATGAGTACCAAAGGTCTTTAACGGCTCTGGAAGTACCAGCTTCTTCTTATCAATATCTAATCCTAACTGGCTGGATATCACCTGGGCGATCTCTTTCCCTGATACGGAACCAAATGCTCTTCCGCCTTCTCCTGCACGGATTGTAACGGTAATCGATGATTCCTCTATCTTCTTTGCAAGCTCCTTTGCTGCTTCCAGCTGCTCTGCCGCAATCCTTGCTTCATTGGCTTTCTGAAGCTTTAAATCATTTAAATTCTTTGTGGTGGCTTCAATTCCCAGTTTCTTCGGGAGAATAAAATTCCTTGCATATCCATCATTAACCTTGACGATCTGTCCCTTTTTCCCAAGTGCTTTTACATCTTCTAATAATACAACTTCCATTATGATATGTCTCCCTTCTCTAACATCTCTTTAATAACCGCTTTTACCTGGTTTCTTGCTTCCTCTATGCTTACACCAGCAAGCTGGGCACCTGCAATGGATCTGTGCCCGCCGCCGCCAAGCTTCTCCATCATCACCTGAACATTGACCTCATCAATGGAACGGGCGCTTAAATAAACTGTATCGTTATACTCTGTCATGACTATAGAAGCCTTGATCCCTGATATATCAAGGAGCTCGTTGGCTGCCTGTACCCCCACTACGGTAGGGCTGTCAATCCCCTCAGAGGGACAAAGGCTGATAGCGAAGCTTCCTTCGAATATCTCAGCTTCTCTAACGGCTTCCGCTTTTGCCCTGTAATCGTCCAGATTGTCACGGAACAGCTTTCTGACACGAACCACATCAGCTCCGTTCCTCCTGAGAAACGCTGCTGCTTCAAAGGTTCTTACACCTGTCTGATTGGTGAAATTATGGGTATCAATGACGATGCCGGCATAAAGTGCGTCTGCCTCCGCAGATTTAACCTTAATCCCGTCTGCAATGTACTGAAGCACCTCCGCTACCATCTCGCAGGCAGAGGATGCATATGGTTCCACATAGGATAAAACTGCATTGTCAATGATCTCACTGCTCTGTCTGTGGTGATCCAGTACCACTATGGTTTTCACCAGACTCAACAACTGGGGTTCATCGGTAATGCTGGGTCTGTTTACGTCAACTACGACAAGCAGTGTATTGGCGTCTACCAGTTCTGCTGCTTCATCACCTTTTAAAAACATATCATCCGGATAGTCTGAATTCCCCATAAAGCGGTCCTTCATGGGTCGGACGAAGGTGGTAACTTCATTGATAACGATATTCGCCTTTTTATCCATGGCGGTGGCGATCCGGTAGATTCCTACTGCAGCACCGAAGGAATCGATATCCGTCATACGGTGGCCCATAATTAAGATACGGTCCTTGGTTTCCATCAGCTCCCGAAGTGCATGAGCCTTAACACGTGCCTTGACACGGGTGGTCTTCTCCACCTGCGGCGCTTTTCCGCCATAATACTGAATCCGCTCTCCATCTTTCACCACTGCCTGGTCGCCTCCGCGCCCAAGTGCCATATCGATGGCTATCCTGGCATAATCGTAATTCTTATAATAGCTTTCTCCATTCATTCCAAGACCGATGCTTAATGTCACTGACATCTCGTTTCCGATATTGACAGTCTTTACTTCTTCAAGAATGGAAAAACGGTTTTCTTTCAGCTCTGCAATGTAACACTGCTTGATGGCAAAGAAGTACTTATCCTTCTCCAGCTTTTTCACAATTCCGTTCATGCCCGCAATGTATTTTGTAATCTTACGGTCTATGAGAGCGGTAAGCAGCGAGCGCCGTACCTCCTCCACGCTTTCCAGCGCTTCATCGTAATTGTCCAGATAAATAAGACCTGCTACCATCTTCTGGTCATCTACCATCTGTTTGTATTTGAGTATTTCTGTTTCATCAAATAAATAAACTGCCAGCAGCATCTGTTCATCATGATCCCTGCCTGCCGTATCACCCATCAGTTCTGAGGTATCCTTCATATGAACTGCTTTCAGCGAGATCTCAAACTTCCTGTCATTGCATGTGCCGTGAAGTACTGCAGCTCCATCTCCCAGATTTAATACCTCTTTTGTGATTTCAGGAAATAGAATGGTGAGATTCTTCCCAGTTGCCCTGATATGCTTTTCCTCTCCCAGAACAGCGGAAAATGCTTCATTCCCCCAGAGAATCCTGCCTCCTTCATCTGCGATCGCATATGGAATCGCAAGATCATTCAGAAGCTGCTTATGCATCCAGGAGTACTCTGCTGAGAATTCCACAAGGCCGCTTAACAGACGTCTTCTTCTATAAAAAGAAAGCCAGAATGCAATTCCTGCGTAGATCAGCGTGAACAGGGCCATAATAATCCCCGCCTTTGTACTGACTGCGCCAATCACTGCATTGGCAGCAATTAAAAGCCCGGTTAAGTAAAGAGGCCATTGCATGTAGATCCCCAGCTGTCCCTTTATTTTAAACTTCTCTTTCATATTCGACTCCTTATGGAAAAAAGGTTCTTTTTTCGCTATCTTCTTATTATAACATAGGATACAGGGTTCGTCCATTAAAAAGCTAAAACAGGGCTTATCCGGACTATCTCAGCCTTCCTGAAGGTCAGCAGCTTCACCTGATAACCTTGTCTCTTTATATGACTGTATCACCTTGCTGATCTGAGCTCTTGTATAAGGCTTGACAATAAAAGAAAATACATGGATTTTAAATGCTTCCAGTGAAAATCCCGGGATCCCGGATAAAAGCACCACCTCCGGCGGGTCCGGAAGTTCGTACAATTTGGAAGCCAGCGTAATTCCGCTGATATCCGGCATAACAATATCAGAAAATACAAGATCAACCGGATGCTCCCTGATATACTGCATGGCGGCAATGGCTTCCGGAAAACTGCCGCACAGCTCTATCTCACTCATACCTTTTAAGATTCCTGTGAGTTTTACCAATAGTTCCTCTGAATTATCTACAACTACAACCCTGATGTTCATAACTCCTCCGCTGATTCTTTCAAATATGTCTATTATAACGACAATTTTCTTATATTTCAATGGGCATACACCCGATCTATTCTATTCATTCCCATAAAAAAATGTTTCTAACATAAATAAGGCAGTAAAACCGGCGTATCTGGCTTTACTGCCTTATTTCAGGTACTATTTAATTGCATTTTCTCCCCGTTCTCCGGTTCGGATCCGGACTGCATCCTGTATATCGGAGATGAAAATCTTACCGTCACCGTATTCACCGGTATACGCTCTCTTCATGATTGCAGCAATAACAGGCTCTGCCTGATTGTCCGCCACAAACATCTCTATTTTTATTTTGGTCAGGAAATTATAATCCACCTCTGCACCCCGGACAAATTCCGTCCATCCCTTCTGGTTTCCGCATCCCATAACCTGCATAATACTTAATCCGTTTAATTTCAGTTCTTCCATGATTTCTTTTATATCTTCCAGCTTTTCAGGCCTATAACCCGGAGTTATATAAAACAAGTCCGCCATTTGGGACAACTTCTGCACCAGGATGATTTTTTAAATACTCCAGAGCCAGTTGTGGAACCTCTATGCTAAACCGCTTAAGTACCGGACACTGTCTGTAAACCTCATAACCTCCGGTTCCGCTGGCGCGGTAATCGCTCATGCACAGTTTCAATTTCCTTCCCTGAATTGGTTTTCCCTTAAAAAGGATCTTTACCACCCGTTCCCCCTCCGGTTTTTTCAAATCAACCTCATATTCAATTCCGGCAAAATAATCATAATTATAATGCTCTACCTTCGGCTTTAAAAATATCTCCGATATTGCAATCTCTCCATTCATTACCGTGAAGTATTGTGCGCAGCGTTCTAATGCCATTTTTAGAATATCCTCTGTAACCTCTAAAACTACCAGAGTGTTGGAAAATGGATAAACTCTTACCAGATCCCGCATGGTGACCCGGGCAGGCAGGGCGATGGGATTATTGCCCAGACCAATACAAGAGATATCGGCGCCCGTATACGCCAGCTGAATCTGATTAAAAAAATCTGCCACTCCGCTACCCCTGAGTGCCATCTCAAGTTTCTCTCTTTCCGGAATAGCTTCCTTTAAACTGCCAATCTCAAGGTCCAGCCACTTCTGCACCTGCTCTTCCAATGGCAGCAGAGATTCATATGGATCACGCTTATGACAGGAACCTGCCGGCAGAATGGTGGAGGTAACCGTGCAGGCATCCTCTTCATACAAGATCTCAATGCATGCATACTGAATGGCATTGGCTGTCAGCTGCAGCGTATGAGTGCCAAAGCAGTCTCTCCCCATAACCGTCATATGCTGATGAGCGGTTAACAAAACATCATAATCAAGCTCTTTTAATATCCGGTAACCGATGTTTTCACTACCTGTTGTCAGTACCGCACCAGTTTCCAGATCACTTTCGTATCCGCCATGATAGATACAGACTGTAATATCAGACTCCTTCTTTAAACGCAAAAGCTCTTCCTTGGCAGCCTCAAATGCATCGGTAATCTGTATCTGTTCCAGATGTGAAGGGTTCTCCCATATATTTACATAGTCGGTAACTATACCACTGACCCCCAGACGGAGCCCGTTTTCCAGTGTAAAGATATGACTGGACACAACTCCTGTCTCACCCTTTAAGTCTTTCGCATTGGCACAAATGCAGACACCATTCAGCTTTCCCATATAGTGGGCAAGCCGGTCATAGCCAAAATTAAAATCATGGTTTCCAGGTACAACTGCATCATATCCAGCCGCATTGTACACCATAGCCATCGGCTCACTTTGCAGCAGATCACCTGCCTGCTCTGTAAGAAAAGACGCCATGGGAGATCCGGATATGGTATCTCCCCCATCAAAAATCAGCGTATTGCCATCTTTTTCAAAATTGGAAATACAGTTTAAAAGTCCCATGGGGCGTTCCTTTTTATCTCCATAACTTGTCGGAAATAAATACCCATGAACATCCGATGTATAATAAATTTTTACTTGTTTTTTCAATCAGTTACCCCCTTGCCAGCTTCACCCGGATTTTGGTGGATATATATTCCACCATCAGTACCAGGAGGATTAGTCCTACCAGAATTGCCCCTGCTTCATTCCACCGATAGGAGTTCATGGCAAAGATTAAGGGTGCACCGATACCTCCCGCTCCCACCAGACCAAGAACAGTCGCATCTCTTAAGTTAATATCAAACCGGTATATTACCGTTGAAGCAAAGTTCGGAATCAGCTGAGGAAGAATTCCGTACCGGATCTTTTGAAAGGCATTGCAGCCGCAGGCATCTAAGGATTCTAAAATTCTGGTATCCAGATCCTCGATTGCCTCTATATACATTTTGGAAACCATTCCGATGGAACAGACGGACATGGTTAATAATCCTGTAAATGCTCCCGGCCCGCTGACACGGATAAACATCAGTCCATATACAAATGCGGGAATGGTCCGCACTGCCATAATGAACAGACGGGTGACATAAGCGATGGGGGCAGGCATCAAATTAGAAGCGGATAAAAATGATAAGGGAATTGCAAGAAACGCGCCTACAATCGTTCCCAGAAAGGCAATACAGACCGTCTCTAAAAGAAGATACGGAACTCCCTGTGCTGTAAAATTAAATAAAAGTTTTGGCTCCGGATGAAAAATTCCGCTTAAAATATTTCCGGCAATCTGTACTCCGGAAAGTCCGGTTTTGGAGACATCAACTGCTGATCCGGACCAGATAAGCAGTGCCAGAACAATCACAGACACCGTAACCTGGTATATGGTATTCCTGGGACGCTCTTCATAAGCCTTTTCAATCTGTTTATTCATACACTGCCTCCTATACCAGTTTCCGGCGGCAGTAACGGCTCACCGACTCTATGAAAAATACGGTAACAAACAGCATGATCAGTATCATGCCGACACTGGGATACTCTCTCCAGCCCAGTTTTTCATTTAAAATAAGCCCCAGGCCGCCCGCTCCCACATATCCAAGAATAGCGGCGTAACGGACATTTCCCTCAAAACAGAATAGCCCATTTGATATGTAAGACGGAAGTACCTGTGGGATGATAGCCCTGACAAACGCCCGGACCTTTGTAGCCCCGATAGCTTCCATTGCTTCAAATGCCCCCATATCGGCTGTTTCAATCTCTTCATAAAGGATCTTTCCCATATAGGCAAATGTGAACACGGCAATGGCTGTCGTTCCAGCCAGAGTCCCCAGTCCAAACACATAAGTAGCTATCAAAGCTGTAACAAGTGTTGGAAGCGTCCTCACTATGCTTAAAAATAACCTCACAATTCCCACTGCTGCGTTATTCTTTACAATATTAGTAGAGGCCGCCATGGCAAAGGGGATAACAGTCACGGCACCGATGAAAGTGCCAAGAAGTGACATCTTTAAGGTATCAAACAGAGGTTTCCAGATCTGGGTGCTATAGCCCCATTCCGGAGGAGCCATCATACCAAGAATTACAAAAAACTGGCCTCCCCGTTCCCGTAAAACCCCTAAATCAAACCCTGTAATCTTAACGGAAAGAGCAGTTAAGAAAACCAGAATCAACATAATGAAAGGAAGTCTGGAAGCTGGCTTTAAGACTGTTTTTCCGTTTGAAAGCTCCATTTTCTTCGGCGGAAATACCTTGTCATAAATACTCATCCTGCTGCTTCCTCCTCTTCTTTCCCTTCATAAATCTCATCAAGAATTTCCTGGGTTACTTCCGATGCGGGACCGTCATAGACAATTCTTCCTGCCCGGATTCCCACCACCCGGCCTGCATACTGAAGGGCTAAATCCACATGATGGATGTTTAAGAGGATGGTAATGTTCATCTCCTTGTTTATCCTTAAAAAATCCCCCATTACCTGTTTTGCCGTAACCGGATCCAGGGAAGCCACAGGCTCGTCTGCCAGAATGATCTGGGGATTCTGAGCCAGTGTTCTGGCTAAAGCCACTCTCTGCTGCTGGCCACCTGAGAGCTGGTCCGCACGGACAAACGCCTTATCTAGGATTCCCACCTTATCAAGAGCCTCTAGCGCTTCCAGTTTATCCTTCTTTGGGAAGACACCAAAAAGAGCCTTAATAAACGAAAGGTCCGGTACCTTTGACATAAGAACATTATTAATCACCCGTGTTCTCGTTACCAGATTAAAAGACTGGAAGATCATACCGATTCTCCGGCGGAAGCGGCGCAGCGCCATGCCTCTTAAGCCCATGACATTGACTCCGTCCACAGTAAGAGTCCCTTCTGTGATGTCATGCATGCGGTTAATCGTTCTTAAAAGAGTGGATTTACCAGCTCCGGATAAACCGATTATGGCTACAAATTCTCCCTGCTCAATCTTTAAGTTAACGTCTTTTAAAGCCTGAAAACCGTTGGAATAGGTTTTGCCCACCTGATTAAATTCAATCATACATACCCTCATTTCCCAGTAAAAAACAGAGGCGCCGCTTTTTTTCGTTTACGACGCCTCCGCAGCCTGTTTTATTATTTATTTCGCATTTAATTCCTTGATCATCTTCTGAGCAGCGCGTTCGTCATCATAATCGGAGCTCTTAGCCACCTGATATCCCTTATGGCTGTAAATAGCAATGACTTTCTTGCCGTCATCTGTATTTCCGATATTGATCATTGCAGTCTGAACCGCTTTTTTGAAACTGTCATCCATGATCTTGGAAGTCTTGCTTACACTGACTGTATCATTAAAGATTGGAGGGGTTACGCCAATCACATTGGTCTCTTCCCAGATAGATCCGCTTCTGCCGTATTCAGATTTCCATTTCTCCTCATAATCCCTGCGTGCATCCGCATAGGTACATAAAACATCTACCTGACCGGAAGCCAGTCTGGCAAACGCGCTGCCGTAAGAATCGGATTGAACGGCATGTGAGAGGTTTAAAATGTTCTTCTCAAAGTTCTTCTGAAGCCATAAGGACGGGTAAATGTATCCTGCTGATGAGGAAGAAGACATAACGCTCCAGTTTGCTCCGTCTAAATCTTCAAAGGTCAGTGCTTCACCGCTGTTAATCTTTGCTGCAAGCTCTTTTCCCTTTTCAGAAGGTCCTGCAATAATCAGTGACCGGTAGGAGGTTGCCTGTTTTGTGGTAGCCTCAGTTGGCTTGCCGTCATTCCAATCCTTTGCCTGATCGGAATTCTTGCTCAGTCCGTCTCTGGTTGCAGTAAGAATCACTTCAGCGCCGTCATCATAAAGTGCGTAAGTGCCTCCTGGAATAAAACCGATGTCTGCGGTGCCTGCAGAAAGAGCTTCCCCTACTGCTTCGTAGCTGGTTCCTACAGTAATTACCACTTCGCCGATATCATATCCCTCTTTGCCAAGCTCTGTCTTTAACAGACCTTTTAAAGGCTCCGTAGCGGTAACGATCTCTTCCGGCTCTCTGGAAGGTACAAAATAAACATTCAGCTTGTCAATCTTCTTATTCTCTGCTTTTGTCTCCGCTGCAGTTGTAGCTCCTGCTGCAGAAGAAGCGCTTTCTGTCCCTGTTTGGGTTGTCTCTGCCGGGGCTCCGGTCTTGCCTGCGCCAGAGCATCCGCCAATCAAAGATGCACAGAGTGCTGCTGCCATTAATACAGAAACTGATTTTTTCATACTGCTCTCCTTTTCGTGTGATTCATCGGTTTTTCTTGGGATCATGAGGCATTACGCGCTGTCTCCCACCTCCAGCTTGGTGGGAAGAAAAATTGTCATATTGTCTTTCCGGCCTTCTGTAATCTGCTCCAGCAAAAGCTTGATGGCTGTCTGCCATACAATATCAGGAAACATTCGGACTTTGGTATAGGTTGGCCATTTGGACTCAATCGTCTCAATGTCCTTGTAAATAACCACAGCTATATCCTTGGGCACACGAAGTCCTGCATCCTGAAATGCTTCTAAAGCTCCTTCCGCAACTTCTTCACTGCCTAATAAAACAGCTTCGGGCATATGACCCGATTCAATGGCTTTCTTTGCCAGCTCATATCCGCTTTCCCGGCTAATGTCTCCTATGTAGAAATTATCTTCTTCATAATAGCCGCTCTCCGTAAAAGAAGCCCGGATTCCCTCCAGTCTCCGGTAGCCGATCTTTACCTGACCTTCCTCATAAAGACCACCTATAAACCCGACAGAGCGGTACTTTTTCCGCACCATAAGATAATCAAGCATCTCACAGATTCCCTTTGTAAAATCCATTACAATGCTGTCATACTCATAATTCTTGGGATCTGAGTTAATGAATACAATGGAATAGCTCTGCATTCTTAAAAACTCCATCTCTTCCTGGGAAAAAACACCGAAAGCCATAATCCCGTCATACTGGCCCGGCTGATTCTTATCAAGACGGCAAAATCTGACTTCCTGTTTCCCTGACATAGACTTTACAATTAAGTCCAGGGAGGAAAGCCTGATGTTTGTCCTGTCCTTGCGGATAATATGCCAGTCAGCCACTCCTATGACTATCTCTTTCTTTTTCTGCGCGTGACGCATTCTGGGTGGGACATATTTTAATTCGTGGGCAATTTTAAATATCCTTTTTTTTACCTCCGGACTCACCGCAATGGTATCATCCTGGTTCAGTACCCGGGATACTGCTGCAGCCGAAACACCCGCAAGCTTTGAAATTTCTTTAATTGTAGCCATAATCTATATCCTCACCTTTCAAACTCATTATAATAACACTCTATGTCACCGTCAATAAGCAAAGTAAAATTTTACTAAACTTTTACCAAAGTATGTAAAAAACTTTTCATAATTAGAAATACCGGAAAGAAAGTTAAGTTTCCCTCCGGTATTCTATCAGCTCTGTCAGTCTTTTTCTCCGTCTAAATTCAGCTTTGCAAAAGCATCTGCAAAAGGAGAATTGATCGGTACATCTGCCTCTTTTTTCTGATTGTTCATATATTTTGCCACATCTTTTTTAGAGACTCCGGCACCTTCTTTGGCACGCCGGTCTTTAAAAGCAGACAGCTTTTCCTTATATCCGCATCTACAGACAAAGATCTGTCCGTCCCCTTTGCCTTTCAGCTCCAGCTTTTTGTGACAGACCGGGCATCTGGCATTACTGGTTCTCGAAATTACTTCCCGGTGTCCGCATTCCCGGTCCTGACAGACTAACATCTCACTGTTTTTTCCTTTAACAGAAAGCATTCGCTTCCCGCAGACCGGACATTTGGTATTAGTTAGATTATCGTGGCGGAAGCTTCCTTCCCCAGCCTTGATCATCTGAATTAATTTCTCTGAATACAGTCTGATATCCTTCATAAAGGAACCACGCTTTAGTTTTCCAGCCGCTATAGCAGACAGCTTCATCTCCCAGTCAGCAGTCAGCTCCGGCTTTTTTAAATCATCCGGAACCAGAGTCAGAAGCTGCTTTGCCTTTGAGGTCAGGAAAATATCTTTTCCCCTTTTCTCAAGAAGGAAGCTGGAAAAGAGCTTCTCAATGATATCCGCCCTGGTTGCCACGGTCCCAAGACCACCGGTTTCTCCCAGGGTTTTTGCCATATCCCGGTCCTTTGTCTCAAGATAAGATACAGGGTTTTCCATGGCGGTAAGCAAAGTTGCTTCATTAAATGGAGACGGTGGCTTTGTCTTTCCTTCTGTCAGCAGCAGGGTAATTCCTTTTACCAGATCGCCCTTCTTCACAGAAGGTAGATTCTGCTCTTTTACTTCCACCTCTTCATCCTCGTCTTGGTCCGGGGCTTCATAGACTTCTTTCCAGCCTGGTGCCTTTACCGTCTTTCCTCTTGCAACGAGAGTTTCCTCTCCCAGCATCACCTCAAGCTCTGTCTGCTCATACTCAAATGGAGGGTATAAAACTGCCAGAAATCTTCTCACAACTAGATCATAAACTCTTCTCTCGTCGATAGTCATATGATCCAGCTGGACAAACTGTTCCGTGGGAATAATTGCATGATGATCAGAAACTTTCTTATCATCTACAAAATATGACCTGGCCTCAATCTTTACGTTATATAATTTCCCTGCAAGTTTCCTGTATGGTCCTACTCCACAGGCCTCCAGCCTTTCTTTGATAGAAGGGACAATGTCTGCACTTAAATAACGGGAGTCTGTTCTTGGATAGGTCAGTACTTTATGATTCTCATACAGTCTCTGCATGATATTCAGGGTCTCTTTCGCAGAATAGTTAAACTTCCGGTTTGCCTCCCGCTGAAGCTCAGTCAGATCATACAGCTGGGGAGCGAAACTTTTTTTCGGAGTGCTTTTTACCTCGGTAATTACACCATCCTTACGGGAGTTCATCTGCTTTAATAACCCTTCTAACCGTTCCCGGTCAAAAGAACGGTAACTTTTCGACTTTTCATCCCGCCATATAAATGTCAGCGCCGGCTGGGAAGCCTTTGCAGTAATGCCGTAATAAGACTTTGGCACAAAGCTTTTGATTTCTTCCTCTCTCCTTGCTATCATGGCTATGGTTGGTGTCTGCACACGCCCGCAGCTTAACTGGGCATTGTATTTGCAGGTCAGAGCTCTGGTTGCGTTGATTCCCACCAGCCAGTCGGCTTCTGCACGGCACATGGCTGCATCGTAGAGATTATCATATTCATGACCGTCTTTTAAACGGGCAAAGCCTTCTTTGATGGCTTTATCTGTGACAGAAGAGATCCAAAGCCGTTTAATCGGTTTTTTATTTCCTGCTTTTTCAAGAATCAGACGGGCTACCAGTTCGCCTTCCCGGCCCGCATCGGTTGCGATGATAATTTCCCCCACATCATTTCTGTGAAGCTGCTTTTTCACCACACTGTACTGCTTACCGGTCTGCTTTATTACCTCAAGCTTAAACTGATCCGGCATCATGGGGAGATCTTCCATCTTCCATTCCTTATATCTGGGATCGTAATCCTCCGGGTCTGCCAAAGTGACTAAATGGCCTAATCCCCAGGTGATCACATAGGCATTTCCTTCCAGAACGCCTCCCTGATTCTTTGTACAATGAAGTACCCGGGCGATATCCCGGGCAACGGACGGTTTCTCTGCTATAATTAAAGATTTCATTCTATTCCTCCAATGGCATTTCTCTTTTTATTATAGCTCATTGGGCGACTTCTGACAACTGGCGGCATTCCCCATAAGCAATCAGGGAATCTCCTTCCCTCACTCCCATAGCTGTCGTCTCATATAATACGATTCCGTCATACTCGGCATGACACAGCTGGAGGGGTGTTCCCCACACATCCTCCACTATTCCCAAAAGCTCTCCCTTTAAAAAGCGCTCACCAGGCTGTTTCGCCGGATGCCAGAAGCCTTCTGCCAGAGAATCCGTGTAGACTGCATTTATTACTTCATTTTGTATAGTATTTTTTTCTTTTCCCCGGTCTTTGCTTACAACGCCAAGAGCCGAAAGGACATTAACTACATCGCGTTTATAGGAAGCAAGCTGCTCACTTGTAAAGCTGCCTCCTCCTCCCCGTTCCATCAGGATCGCCGGAACTCCTTCGATCGCTGCGCAATTATAAGAACCAGTAGTTGCGGAGGACTTAACACGGATCTCCATTCCTGTGGCCTCAGCCATTTTTCTGGATTTTTCCATAACTTCTTCTTTTGCTACTCCTGGATAATACACAAAAGGCATTACCTGTTCGTGGGTATCTCCTGCATGGAGATCTATGTAATAATCTGCCTGGCTGTGAAGCTCATGCTCTATGGTATAAGCAATTTTTTCGGAAAGACTCCCATCTTTTTTTCCAGGAAATGCCCGGTTTAAATTCTTCCCGTCTTCCGGGACAAAAAGCCGGGTATAGGAAAATGCTGCCTGGGGATTTGCCACAAGGAGAAACACTATGGTTCCGTTTAACTCTTTCGGGTTAAGCTCCTTAGACAATTCTCTGGCTGTCTGTATTCCGATGTATTCCGCTCCATGTATTCCGGCTGTTATAAGAACCACCGGTCCCTCATTACAGCCGCACACTGCGCAGACGGGCAGCTTTAAATCATGGTTTTCAACCTGCAGTAATCCTTTCAACCGCTTACCGGATTCCAGTTTCATGGTTCCTGTCTGAAACATATTATTTTTCCTCTCTTTCTAAGAAACAGCCTCTTCTGGAACCTTGGGCTTGTATACTTCCTCCACATCAAGTATTGCATCCAGCAGCTTCCTCGCGTAAGGATGGTTTACCTCACTGATTGCTTCTGTCTCTCTTACCTCCACTGCTTTTCCTTTATAAAGAAACAGTACATGACTGCATAAATAGGTGACAGAAGTTAAGTCATGGGTGATAAAAATATAGGTCAGCCCTTTCTCTTCCTGTATCTGCTTTAAAAGATCCATGATCTGTACCTGTGTGTGGGCATCTAAGGAGCTGATTGCTTCATCGAACAAAATCACCTCCGGATTCACCGCCAGTGCCCTGGCAATGCAGACGCGCTGGAGCTGGCCTCCGCTGAGTTCATGGGGAAGTCTGTGTAAATAGCTTTCATCAAGCCCAACCAGCTTTAAAAGCTGACCAGTCTCTTCCTTGCGGTCCAATGCACTTTTTTCCCTCTTTTCTCTAACCATCAGCCCTTCTCCAATCAGGCTTTTTACTGTAAATCTGGGATTTGCGGATGTGGTGTAATCCTGAAACACCACACTGATTACCGTCTTTTTACCTCCCTCAAAACAGACACTTCCTTTATCCGGCTTTAATAGTCCGCATAAAACTCTTCCCAAGGTGCTTTTCCCACTTCCGCTCTCTCCCAGAATGCCCAGGCACTGCCCTTTTTTCACCTCAAAGGATACATCAAAGAGTACCTGCTGACGCTCCCTGCCAAACAGTGTTGTCTGGTTTTCATTTTTAAAGCTGACGTCAATATGTTCGGCTTTTATCATTGTTTCACCACACCTTTCCTTTTAAGGGCCCTGTGATACTGATCCATAACCGCTTTCTTTTTTTCTACCAGAAGGCGGGTATAAGGGTCCTTCGGCTGCTCATATATCTGCCGGAAGGTTCCCTGATCTGCCATTTTCCCTTTGTTCAGCACAAGGACCTCATCAGAGATTGCAGAGATTACTCCCAAATCATGGCTGATAAAGATCATGGCTGTATTGGACTCTTTTTTTATCCGGATAAATTCCTTCATGATTTCATACTGGGTAATTGCATCAATGGCGGTAGTCGGCTCATCCGCAATCAGAAGATCCGGCTCCATGGACATGGCGAGACCGATCATAATCCGCTGAAGCATTCCTCCGCTCAGCTGATGGGGATATTTTTTAACAGCTTCCTCCGGATATTTTATCTGCATGGTGGTAAGAACTGCCAGTGATTTTTCATATATTTCCTTACTGGTCAGCTCCGTATGCTCTCTGTAGGTTTCTGACAGCTGGTCTTCAATCCGGTAAAGGGGATCAAAGCAGGTCATGGGATTTTGCAGAATCATGGCGATTCTTTTTCCTCTGATCTGGCGAAGCTGTTCCTTTGTCTTTCCAATCAGATTTTCTCCTCCAAAAAGCGCTTCCCCTGTTACGGAAAAGTCAGCTCCCAAAAGCCCCATAACTGCTTTTAAGCTCATGCTTTTCCCGCTTCCGCTCTCTCCTAATATTCCCAGGCACTGTCCCGGAAAGACCTTAAAATCAATCCCTTTAATGATGGTCTGTTTCTGCTTCTTCCTGCAGTGTTCCACAAACAGGTTCTTTACCTCTAAAACAGGTTCCATTAAACTTCCACCTCCTTCGGATCCAGGGCATCCCGCAGGGCATCTCCCAGTAAGTTAAATGCGGCGACTACAATAACTATGGCAACGCCGGGTGCGATCATCTGCACCGGATTGGTTGTCATAACATTTTTTGCTTCATTCAGCATGGCTCCCCATTCCGGTGTTGGCGCCTGAACTCCAAGTCCCAAAAAGGAAAGAGTGGAGATATTTAAAATGGCCCAGCCAATATCCAGAGTGGCCAGAACCGCCATTTCCGATGCAATGCTGGGAAGAAGATGGCGAAAAAGGATATACGGTTCTCCGCTGCCCACGCATCTGGAAAACAGTACGAAGTTTTTATCCCTGTATTTCATAACATTAGTACGGATCATTCTGGCATACCATGCCCATTTAATCAGAACATTTGCAAGTATTACATTGCGCACATCCACTCCTAAAAGAGCCACCACGGCAAATACCATGATCTGGCTGGGAAATGACATCATCACGTCCACTGCTCTCATTATAATCTCCTCCACCGGTCCTCTGAAATATCCGGCAAGCAATCCTAAGATACAGCCAAGTCCGATGGTTCCTGCCATAGTCAGAAGAGATAAAAACAAGGTAGGCCGGATACCGTATATCATTCTTGAGAGAATACACCGTCCAAGCTGATCCGTTCCTAACGGATACTCAAAACTGATACCTGCAAATTTATTTAAAATATCATTTGCATATGGATCATTGGGCGCCAGAAGCGGAGCAAATACACCCGCTAAAGCGATTACAGTCAGAAATCCCATCATGACTACTGCCATTTTATTTTTCAAAAAACGTCTCCACATCTTAGGATACCTCCCTTCGAAGTCTGGGATCAGCGATACTTTGAATAATATCAAACAAGAGGTTAAATACAACAAACAGCGTTCCGATTAACAGCACATAAGTCTGGATTACCGGATAATCCCGGTTGAATATAGATGCAATGCACAGCTTTCCAAGTCCGGGCCATGCGAAAACATTTTCCACTACAATGGTCCCCGCCATCAGCTGGGGCACACTCATACCAATAGCCACAATACAGGTATGAAGGGAGTTTTTTAAAATATGCCTTATCAGAATGGTTCTCTGCTTTAATCCTCTTACATTGGCATACAAAACGTAATCTTCTTTCATATTTTCCAGCATGTTGTTGCGGATCAGCCTTATGTAAGTAGAAATATAGGTCAGTGCTACGGTAAAGGAAGGAAGAATTAAGTGCTTTATGCTTCCGCTTCCGCTGGTAGGAAGCAGATCCCACCGAATGCTGATGAGCCATATTAAAAGAAGGCCCACCCAGTATGCCGGCATGGCAGTTGTCATAAATACAATCCCCCGTACTATCCGGTCAAACAGGCTGTCCTTATAGACAGCACAAAAGAAACCGATGGGGAGGCTTAAGACGATCACAAACACCAGAGAAGACATGGCGAGTACAAATGTAGCAGGAAAACATCTGGAAATCTCCCCCAGAACAGTTCTGGATGGATTGGTATAGCTGACACCAAAATCCAGCCTCAGGCAGTTCCCCACCCAACGCAGATACCGGATTACATATGGATCATTTAAACCCAGCTCTTCCCTGACCTGCAAAATGGCATCTTCTGTAATAACCGGTGTCTGGCGGACTCTAAGCGCCACCTCCGCCGGGTCGGAGGGAATCATATTGATAAACACAAAGCACAAAAATGAAATCATGAGCAGCAGAGGAATCGCTGACAGAATTCGCTTAATAATATAGGACTTCATAAATACGCCTCCATCTTATGCGGAAAGGTATGAAAAAACACGGGAAACCGGCAGCCTGACATACAGACAGCCGGTATTTCCCATGTTCTAATCCCTCCCGGAAATTATTCAAAATACATCTGCGCAAAAGGTACTTCATACTGAGTCTGGGTAAATCCGACCCCTTTTAAATCTGACCCATAGATTGCCTTATTGCACTCATAGGTAAGAGGGATATAAACTGCATCCTCATGAAGCCTGGTCAGAACGAAGCGGTACAGCTCCTGGCGTTTTTCCTCATCTGTAGATATCAGTATTTCCGTAATTGCCTCATCAATCTCTGCTTTATCCTCAAGTCCCAGCTGTGCTGCATAATCTCCGTATACCCGCTGTCTCATGGCAGCCAGAGAAGACTGTGGATCATAGGGCGTTCCCCAGCAGATATTAAACACCATGTCGAAGTTTCCTGTTTTCATATTGTCACGATAAGACTGTTCTTCTTCGCCCTTGATCTCCAGGCCTATCCCAAGCTTGCCGTATTCAGACTGAAGGTATTCTGCAATGGTCTTTTCCGTAACGCTGTCGCTGTTGTATAAAAGAGACAGTTTTAAAGGAGTTCCGTCCTTTTCTCTTATGTTCTGGCTTCCCATAACCCAGCCGCTCTCATCTAACATTTCCGCAGCCTTATCCTGGCTGAACTCATAGGGAGTTAAATCAAGGTTACAGTAAGGGATAGTCTTGGAAAACAGCGTATCAGCCGGCGCTTCCAGGCCGTAGAAAATACCGTCTGAAATTGCCTGGCGGTTGGTAGCATGCTGAATTGCCTGACGCACTGCCTTATCCTTTAAAATATCATTCGTAGTATTAATTACAATCTGTCTGGTAGACGTAGGTTCAGACAATGCAACAGAAAACCTATCACCTTCCTTATATTTGTTCACTGCATCAGCATCGATCATATTCTTTCCGAAGATTAAATCAATTTCACCCTTTTCCAGTGCCAGAACTCGGGTCTGGTTGTCCGGAATCACCTTAACGGTGATCTTTTTCACCTTTGGTTTCTCACCCCAGTAGTTTTCATTGGCCTCAAATACAGCGTATTCGTCTGTAACAGATTCCTTCAGTACATAAGGACCTGTTCCGATATAAGCTTCCACGCCATCCTTTGTGCTGCCGTTTTTCATGGCCTTAGGAGAGATCATTGCAAATGGTCTTGTAACTCCCAGCTCTGTCAGCATGGGATAATACGGCTGTGAAAGCTCAATGACAAATGTTTCTGCATCAGGAGCGGATACTCCCACCAGCAGATTCATCATTTCCAGCCATGTATGGCGTTCCTTGTTTTCAATGATCGCATCAAAATTCGCCTTAATGGCATTGGCATCACACGCCTCACCGTCAGAGAAGGTAACGCCCTTCCTGATTTTAAATGTATAGGTTTTCCCGTCATTGCTTATGTTCCAGCTTTCTGCCAGGCAGGGGGCATATCCGTCAGCGGTTATAGTGACCAGAGTCTCGTAAAGCATTTCCTGGGCATACATCTCTCCGGCATACAGATGGGGATTCAAATCCCTGATATCCCGAAAATTTACAAATACCAGTTCATCTTTTGGCGTCCCCTCAGATGTTTTGGATGCAGCCGCTTCTGTGTTTGCCTGTTCTTTGCCAGTTGCTGCAGCATCTTTACTTCCCTGCTTCTGGCACCCTGATAAAAGGGCTGCAGAAATGACACCTGCCAGGCAGGTATATAATAATCTTTTTTTCATAATTGCTCCTCCTGATTTGCTATGGTGTTAACTATAACACAGTTAGTCTTGACTTACTAATACAAATCAGGAAGAACCGGCTATAACAATCTGTTATAGGTCCCCAGCGTTTTTTTTAACTCTTCTATGTAAAACCGTGCTTCATAGGACAGATCCTTTTTCTTCTGTTTTACATATCCCAAAGTCAGAAATTTCTCACAGTCCATCACCTTCAGTGCCCGTATTCCCTGTCCTTCATATTCCCGGGAAACAAAATCGATACCCAGGCAGCAGACATCCGTATGCTTTAACATACTGGTGATCAGATAGTCGCTGTTGGTGCAGACCGCATTATTTAAGTTCTCCATCTGAACCGCACCCACACTGATCCGTTCAATATGATGCTCCATTGCAAAAAAATCCTTGGTCCCCTCAATAAATTTTAACTGGGATAGTTCTTTCAGCTCTACAGATTCCCTGTTATACCACGGGTGATGGCTCCCTAAATAAACACAGATGGAAAGCTCGGCAAGAGGAAAAAATTCCAGTTTTTTATGCCAGATAATATGCTTAAAGCACTGCAGCTGGGTATGTGCCAGATAAACAATACCGATCTCCGATATGTGCTCAGACACATCGTCCGTAATCTCTTCCACAGTCCCTTCCCTGAACCCGAACGTAACGTTCTGATCCTTATGAGCTTCATAGTTATCCGCCATCAGCTTTGCAAGAATGCTGCTGGGATACCCTGAAACTGAAAAATAATTTCCTGTTTTTTTCTGAACAAGAGACCGGATTATATTGGAATTTTTCAGTATAGTAAGGGCGTGACCGTAGAGCATCTTTCCCTGCTCTGTCATACGCATCCCCCTGCTGTTGCGTTCAAATAAAATTACGCCTAAATCCTTTTCTAAATTAGCTATCACCTTGCTGACATTAGGCTGAGATGTATAAAGCTGCTCAGCCGCCTTGTTTAAGCTGCCATGGTCCGCAGTAGCTACAAAGTATTCCAGTTGTTTAATTTCCATTTCTTCCTCCGATACACGAAAAACCTGCCCGTTTCCTAACCAAAAAAGCCGTACTGTCATGCGGTAACAGGTACGGCTTTTTCGTAGGAGTCATGATCCCTCACGGGTCAAATGAAGGATACATTCAGAGGGTTAGTCTGATGTTAGAATATTCACACGTAGTTAGCAATAACTAACTGTCATTATAATAACATAAGATATCTAAAAAAACAAGCCCTCTGTTTGAAAAGAATTCTCAATTAAACAGGCAGCATCCATTGCAGGACATTCTTAATATAATGATCCCAGAAATCCCAGTTATGACCGCCCGGTCCTTCTTCATATAACACGTGGGCTCCCTTGTCTTCCATAATCTTCTTTACTTCTCTGTTCATTTCAAAAAGGAAATCTTCTGTTCCGCATGCCTGATAAAGCTGCGGCACCACACCATTTTTCACACAGCAGTCATACAGCTGCATCAGATCAGCGCTGCTTCCTGACAGATTATCAGGATTTTCAAAAATATTATCCCATGGAAATGGTCCCTCTATCGTCCCGTTTTTCATTCCTTCAAAGGTTTTTACAATGTCCAGCGCACCGGACATACTGGCGGCCTTTGCATACTGCTCCGGTTTTGAAAGTCCTAAAAACCAGGCTCCGTAGCCACCCATGGAAAGACCTGCCACAAAGGTGTCCTCCCGTCTTTTAGATACTGGGAAAATGCTTTTAATAAATGCAGGCAATTCTTCCGTAAAAAAGGTAAAGTAGCGGTTTCCACGGTACATATCCTGATAAAAACTGTTTTCCGCAGACGCCATGACAACCACGCAGCAATGTTTCTGGGCATAGCGCTCAATATTGGAAAAACGCATCCAGGAGCTATAATCTCCAAACGCTCCATGGAGCAGATATAAGACTGGCAGTCCCTTCTCATAAGGAAATGCTTTCTTTGCCGAGTCACTGGTAATCTGCTCATTTCCCTCCGGTGTTGGTACAAATACATTGACATCCACGGTATGTCCCAAAGAATAACTATAATAATGACAATTCATACTGGCCATGGTTAAAACCTCCTCTTTCTTTGCCGGAAGCAATCTGCTTCCTCTTTATTTCATTATAGGCATCTTCTCGTTTCAGAACTAGACAAAAATTGCACTGTTTTTATATATCTTATACCTATATTGCCATTTTAAATCCAATTTTTTAGCAATTTCGGGCATGTTTTATATTAAAACAGTGCAAGATATGTATAGTTTTGGCTTACAATCTGCAATTTTAGTCTAGTTTTTTTATGCCGTTTTCTTTATGATAGTAACGCTAACAGATTTAACATTCAAGTAAAGGAGAATACACCCTATGAAGCTATGCACAAACGCAATTGAAGTAAAGCAGATAGATCAATATTTTAGCATTGCCACCAATTCTGTTGAAATCCGGGTACTATTCCTTACAGATTCCATTCTTCGGATCCGCGCCGGATTTGACGGAGACTTTGCAGAAGAATCCTACAGTCTCGTCATGACAGCATGGGAAGACCGCATGGATGAGCTGATGAAAGATCAACGCAAAAAGATTATTCCTGCGTCAGCAGAACTAATTCAGTCAGAACACCAGGCTGTGATTCAGGGAGCCAGTTTAAAGGTCGTTATTGAAAAAGATCCATTCCGCATCTGTATTTATGATAAGGAAGGTACCTGCCTCCATTCCGATATCGTAGACCTTGGTTATCAGGAAGACAGCAATCACCGCAGAATCCATACCAGTGAAATCTCACCAGAAGATTGTTTCTATGGATTTGGAGAAAAGAGCGGTCAATGGAATAAAGCACAGAAATTCTTATCCATGAGCCCCAAAGATGCGATGGGTTATAATCCCAAAGAAACCGATTCCCTTTATAAGCACATACCGTTTTATGTGAAATTGAACCGCAGCTCAAAAAAAGCCGTGGGTTACTTCTATCACAACACGTATGAATGTGATTTTGATATGGGAAGAGAAAAAAGCAATTACTGGAAACCCCATAGCCGGTACCGTACAGACGGTGGTGATATCGACTTGTTTTTGATTGCCGGACCTTCTATACGAGAAGTTGTTTCCCGGTATACGGATCTCACCGGTAAATCTGCCATGCTTCCCCGTTATGCACTGGGCTACCTGGGTTCCTCCATGTATTACCCTGAACTGGAAGCGGACTGCGACGATGCAATCGCAGAATTTATTGACACAACAAAAGAAGAAGATATCCCGGTAGACGGCTTTCAGCTTTCATCCGGTTATACCTCTCAGGAAACAGACCAGGGTATAAAACGCTGTGTATTTACCTGGAACGAAAAACGCTTTAAAAATCCCAAAGATTTCTTTGAACAAATGAGAAAAAGAGGAATCACCGTATCTCCAAACGTAAAACCAGGGATTCTTTTATCTCATCCGGATCTTGACAAGATGAAGGCCAAAGGTATTTTTGTAAAAGACAGCCAGAGCGATGAGCCTGGAATCGGAACCTGGTGGGGCGGAAAAGGTGTTTTTGCTGACTTTACAAAACCCGTAACCCGTACTGTCTGGAAGGACCTGTTAAAGAAAAACGTTCTGGAAATGGGAACCTGTTCTGTCTGGAATGACAACTGTGAATATGACAGCATGGTGGACAAGGACTGCCGCTGTGATTTCGAAGGAAAAGGCGGTACCATCGGACAGTTAAAATCTGTCATGTCCAACATAATGTGCCACATCACCGATGAGGCCATACATGAAACCTTTGACAACACCAGGCCGTTTATTGTATGCCGGTCCGGACACAGCGGAATTCAGCGCTATGCCCAGACCTGGGCTGGGGATAATTTAACCTGCTGGGATTCTCTTAAATATAACATCGCAACCATACTTGGCATGAGCTTAAGCGGTGTGGCAAACCAGGGCTGTGACATCGGCGGATTTTATGGAACGTCTCCGGAAGCAGAGCTGATGGTGCGCTGGATACAGAACGGAATTTTTCAGCCACGATTCTCCGTTCACTCCGTTAATACAGATAATACGGTAACGGAACCCTGGATGTACGGAAACTGCACAGGCTATATCCGGGATGCCATCAAATTCCGTTACAGACTGATTCCTTATCTGTATTCTCTTATGGAACGTGCCCATGAGACAGGACTCCCCATTATGGAGCCTATGTGCAGCGCATTCCAACACGATGCCCGCTGTTATGAAGAGGGTGTGGACTTTATGATCGGAGACTCACTTCTGGTAGCAAATGTGGTGGAAAAAGACGCTGTTACAAGAGAAGTCTATTTACCTGCCGGAGAGACCTTCTATGATTTCTATACAAGAGAGCAATTTAAGGGCGGACAGACCGTGGAGCTTCCGGTCACACTGGAAAGCATACCTCTTTTTGTCAGGGAAGGTGCCATTATCCCTATGGCTGCTAACCAGATGAATAACTTATCCACCGAAACCGTCACCGGTATTCGCCTGCTTTTAGCTGCCGGTAAAAGCAACACATTTACACTCTATGAAGATGACGGTACTACCCTGAATTATCAGAATGGGGATTATATAAAGACTGTCATTGAAATGACCGCCGGAGAACAGACAACGGTAGAATTTAAGCAGGAAGGCAGCTATCAGACTGCAGTAGAAACCATTTACCTGGATGTAATCCACAGAGAAAAAGCGCCATTCTGGATCACTTTAGACGGAACAGAACTGCCGCATTTCCTATACCGCAAAAAATTTGAAGCAGCAGAATGCGGTTGGTATTACAGCCAGACATTAAAATCTGTTCAGATTAAATATAAAAATCCGAAAAAAGACTGCAAGCTTGTAATCTCATTCCAGCAGTTCGATATGATCGGTATGTAAATATAAAGGAGTTCGTACACAATGAAAAAACTATTGTTACTCTTTACAGCCTGTGCTGTCTCTGCCGCAATGCTGGCAGGATGCGGTAAATCGGGCGTAAAAAACAGCGCTGAAGCGACCCCTGAAAATCCCATGGTGCTGACTTTGGCTCATAACTTAAGCGAGACACATATTACCTCAATCGCATTGCAGGATTTTGCCGATCTGGTAGAAGAAGAAAGCAACGGAAGAATTAAAATACAGATTTACCCCGGCGGACAGTTAGGTTCTGAAACGGAAGTTTTAGAGCAGCTCATGGCCGGTGTAGTAGGTATGACCAGAGTATCAGCTCCCGGACTTGCCACTTACAATGAAGGCTACCATACCTTTGGTCTTCCTTATATTTTTAAAGATACCCAGAACTATTACGATGTAATGGATTCAGATGCCATGGGTGACTTCTTCCGCTCCAGTGAGAAAGACGGATTTGTTACTCTGACTTACTATACCTCCGGATCCCGTTCATTTTACACCATTAACAAACCGATCCGGAAGCCTGAAGACTTAAAGGGCTTAAAAATCCGTGTCCAGGATATGAAATCCCAGACCGATATGATCAAAGCATTGGGCGGAACCCCAGTTGCTATGGCTATGGGAGATGTGTTCACCTCCTTACAGACTGGCATTATCGATGGAACAGAGAATAACGAAACTGCCCTGACTACAGGAAAACACGGTGAAATCTGCAAATATTACTCTGTTGACCAGCACTCAATGATTCCCGACGTTTTGGTAATCAGTTCCGTGATCTGGAAACAGCTTACACCAGAGGATCAGAATATTTTAATCAGTGCTGCGAAAAAATCAACACAATCACATAAGGTTGCGTGGGATGCCGGCATTGAAAAAGCAATTTCTGAAGCCAAAGATACGATGGGCGTTACCTTTATTGAAGATGTGGATAAAGATGCCTTCCGCTCTGCAACCAAGGAAATGATTGAAAGCTATTCTGAAAAATATCCAAAGGTACAGGATGTTTTAAACATCATCAATTCCGTCGACTAACATGGAGGACAAAAATGGAACACTTACTGACTAATATTAAAAGCGGAATCAATTACCTGCTCTCCAGAATCGCAGCTGTCCTTTTAACAGTTATGAGCTTTCTGGTAATCTATCAGGTATTTACACGTTATGTACTGAACAACCCCAGCGATTTCACGGAGGAAATCGTGCGCTATCTGCTGATCTGGACCGGGTTTGTGGGAGCAGCATATGCGTTCAGTACCAGACAGCATATGGCATTGTTATTCATAAGGGACAAGTTAAATCCTGTAAGCAGAAAATCCCTGATGATTTTCACCGATTTACTGGTACTGGCATTTGCCCTGTTTGTAATGACCATAGGCGGAGCAAAACTGGCAATCAGCGCGAGAATGGAGTATTCAGCACTTCTTGGTATATCCAGAAGTCTTGTTTACAGCATGGCTCCCATATCCGGCGTTTTCATTATCATTGTACAGATTATCAACATCTGGGAAGACGCAACCGGTATTACCATTAAAGCAAAGGGGGAAGTTTAATCCATGAATATTATTATCTCAACCATCGTGCTATTTGCGGTTTTCGGGGTGCTTCTGTTCTTAGGCTGCCCCATCTCCATCAGCATCCTGGTATCCTCCGTTGCTACCGCACTGGCAAACCTCTCCTGGGATCAGGTTATTTTCATTGTAATGCAGAAGATGAACAGCGGTGTGGAAAGCTTCTCACTTCTTGCGGTACCCCTGTTTATTCTGGCCGGCAACATCATGAACAACGGTGGAATTGCAAGAAGGCTGATTAATTTTGCAAAGATTATCTCCGGACGGATTCCCGGTTCTCTGGCCCAGACCAATGTTCTTGGAAATATGCTGTTCGGCGCACTCTCCGGTTCTGCCGTAGCTGCCGCAGCTGCGATCGGAGGCACTCTGAATCCAATGGAGGAAGAGGAAGGTTATGATCCGGCATTTTCTACCTGCGTGAATATTGCTTCCGCTCCAACCGGGCTTCTGATTCCGCCTACCAGCGCATTTATTGTTTATTCTACCATTGCAGGGGGCGTCTCCATCTCCGCTCTGTTTATGGCCGGTTACATACCTGGACTTCTTATGGGACTATCAACCATGCTGATTGCTTATTTTTATGCAAAGAAACATAATTACCCAGTATCTCCCAAAGTAAGCTTCAACCAGGCAGTTAAAACCACGATGGAAGCAATTCCAAGCCTTCTTCTCATTGTTATTGTAATAGGAGGTATTGTAGGCGGCGTATTTACCGCAACAGAAGGTGCAGGAATTGCAGTTTTGTACTGCCTTATCTTATCCTTGGTTTACCGCAGTATCACCTTCCAGGATTTTCTGGATATCCTTTTAAAGAGCGCATGTACCAGCGGAATCATACTGTTTCTGATCTCCGCCTCCTCAGCAATGTCATGGGTTATGGCTTATTCCGGAATACCTGCAGCTATCAGCAATGCGATCATGTCCGTATCAGACAACAAATATGTCGTATTTCTGCTTATGAACATAGTACTTTTAGTAATCGGAACATTCATGGATATTACTCCGGCATGTCTGATTTTCACACCTATTTTCCTTCCAATCGCCACAAGCTTTGGAATGGATCCGATACATTTTGGTGTTATGCTTGTATTTAATATGTGTCTTGGAACCATGACACCTCCTGTAGGATCAGTACTGTTCATTTCCTGCGGAATCAGCAAGGTTTCCATTGAACAGGTTGTAAAGCAGCTCCTGCCTTACTTATTTTCACTGGTGGCACTGTTACTGGCAGTTACCTATATTCCGGCTCTGTCTCTGGCACTGCCAAAGCTTCTTGGATTAATCAAATAAAGCAATATTAAAAACCGTCCCTGTCATACAGTTACAGGGGCGGTTTTTGTAGTAGTAATTCCTTTTAATCCCGTATTGATATCGTGTCATGAAAACGTTATAATGAATCCAGCCGATGTAACCATACTTAAGAGCATTCCTTACGAGGGGGTAATTTACTTGATTGACATAGCAAGTTTTATGATGGCAGGAGGCCGTATGATAGCCAGTGAACGCATACAGGGCGTGAACGATAATATGGCCAAATCTCATTATCATGAATATTATGAATTGTACTATCTGGAATATGGGAAGCGTTACCATATGGTAGACGACAGTATCTATTCCTTAAACTCAGGAGAATTCATCATCTTTCCGCCGTATTCCATGCACCATTCTTACGGAGATAATGATGTACCCTTTAAACGTCTTCTCGTTTATTTTACGCCGGAAACAGTTATGGTTCCCGAAGTTCTCCACATATTCAGCCAGTCGGCCGGAGTATACCGGTTTGACACCAAAACAAGCCAGTCTGTCCACTTCCTTCTGAAGGAAATCCTTAAAGAGCAGGAAGACGCAGAAGGGTATCATTTTGATGCCATGAAGATGTTATTAAATCAGATTTTAATTAAAACTGCCAGAAGATCGGATGAAACAGCGGCCCCGGAAAACCAGAGCCGCATTACAGAAATCCTTCACTACCTTCATAACCACTATTCGGAAAATATTACTCTGGAGGACCTTGCCTCCCGTTTTTACATCAGCCCTTATTATCTATGCCGGGAGTTTAAGCGCTATACCAACAGCACGATTATTCAATATATCAATAACATACGTATTATTCATGCCCAGCGGCTTTTTATGGAGACAAACCGCACTATCACCGATATCAGCAAAGAGGTGGGTTTTTCCAATGTAACTCATTTTAACCGTGTATTTAAGTCTATTATAGGCATGTCACCCTCCAAAAGCCGTAAACAGCACGCCGATCAGAAAGAACAGGGGTGAGTGCATTTAATTAAAATTACCGCACCTTTCCCAGAATCTGACGGCGTCTGCCAGCCAGCCATCAAGCTCAGTCCCGTTCCCCAGACCAAAGCTGTGACCGCCCTGCTCCATAAACCTTACTCTGTTCATAATATTAAACTGCTTTAGCCGTTCCTGCATGACGCAGCTGGCTTCTATATTAACCACAGGATCATCCTTACTGTGAACCAGATAACAAGGGGGATAATCCTGATCCATATGATACTCCACGCTATACTCTGCCAAATCCTCTTTTGTAAAATGCTCTCCTCCGATCCGTTCTAAATACTTCACGGCAGCCGCCCGCTCTGAATCTGTTGCCCGCTCCATATC
Organism: Clostridium boliviensis; assembly: GCF_033342255.1. Lineage (NCBI taxonomy): Bacteria > Bacillati > Bacillota > Clostridia > Eubacteriales > Clostridiaceae > Clostridium > Clostridium boliviensis. Next base: position 109,835 of record NZ_JAWONS010000133.1, on the reverse strand, counting down.
CTTTAAAAACTGAACCGTTGAGATGCTTGGATAACCAAGGAACAATGCAGCCGGCTTATTTAGACCATAGGCTTCATATCCTTTCTCTTTTATTCCCCACACAGCCGCCAGATGGCCCCCTGCTGAAAATCCCGCCATCGCATATCCTTCCATACGGATCTGAAACTCATTCTTATGGTCCGCCAGGAATTTTAAGGCAGCTGCGATATCATTCAGGGGCTTTGGAAGAAGCTTTTTCTGTCCTGTTCTGTATATTAAGATAAATGCAGAATACCCCATCCGGTTTAATTGCTCCGCAATGGGATACCCTTCAACCAGGACCCATTCTCTTGCATACCCTCCTCCAGGGCACACCAGCACAAAGGGCTTATCCGGATCCCCTGGCATATGAATCAGCTTCACCTGCTCCTTGTCCGGTTCTGTATCCCATTCCTCATTCGGATAAACATCATAGATTATCTGGCTTTTTACTTCCATTACTTCATAAATACGTTTAATTGCAGGCAAAAGTCCACAGCGCTCGTTTCCATAATCACCAATTTTCCGATTCCACACATCCTCTGTCATGTTAGTGAAAAAATACTTAGAAAACGGTTCAAGCTCTTTCTTTGTACAAAGTTCTCCAATGGTCGTATCAACAGTAACTGACTCAAACATGATACCATCTCCTCTCTTATGCTTCCTGATCTAAAACAATATTCTGGATCCATACCCCTTTTTTTACCAGAACAAAACCAATAATACATTTAATAATCTCTACCATCTGGCACATAAAATACAGCGGAACAATGGGAATCTGGGTATACCGGCTAAGCAGATACGCAGCCGGAATACTTGCCACCCACATGAACACACTATCAAAGAAAAACGTTACAACTGTCTTTCCTCCAGAACGCAGTGTAAAATAAGAAACATTCATAAATGCGTTCATTGGCATGAGAAGAGCCAGAATACGGATTAACTGAACCGCTAAGTTCTTCACCTCATCAGTTGTATTATATATCATAGGGAAAAGAGGTGCCACAATTGCCAGTATTGTGCCCATAACAGCACAGGAGGCAACGGAAAATGCGATCAGTTTCGTATCTGTATCTCTGGCTTCCTCCATCTTTCCCGCACCTAAGAGCTGACCTACAATAATGGAAACAGAAACTCCAAGAGCTATATAAACTACATTAAACAAATTGCCAATGGTATTGGAAATATTTAATCCAGCCACAGCAGTCAGTCCCCTGATGGAATAGCATTGCATTAACATAGCCATTCCGCTTGCCCACAAAGCTTCGTTTACAATCAAAGGCGTACCCTTCACAAAGATTTTACCGATCAGGCTCATTGGTATATGCATACTCTTATATGCACCCACGATAAATGGAAAGCGTCTCTTATGCTTATGGGTCCAGACGATTACAATTACAGTCTCAATATACCTTGCCACAACAGTGGCAATTCCTGCCCCCACCACGCCAAAAGCCGGTACTCCGAATTTACCAAAGATAAGAATATAGTTAAGGACCACATTAACCAGTACTGCAGCAATTCCGGCCTTCATGGGAATCACCGTTTCCCCGCATTCACGAAGAGTGCTGGTATACGCCTGCTCAAGGGCAAAGGGTAGAAGCCCCAGCATCATAACAAGCATATATCTGCGGCCACTATTCATGGCAACCGAAAGATCTCCGCCCTTATCTTCTCCATGAAGGTAAAGGTAAATCAGGTTTTCTCCGTAAAAATAAAATATAATTGCAGCCACAGCTGACAGAAGAAGGCAAAATAAAAATTTGAACCGGAATGTATGCCTTACTCCGTCATGCTTGCCACTGCCATAGAACTGAGCGCCAAAGATTCCTGCACCAGAAACAATGCCAAAGATACTGACATTAAAGACAAATATCAGCTGATTCACAATTGCCACCCCGGACATCTGCCCGGTCCCCACCATTCCCACCATAATATTGTCCAGCAGACTGACGAAATTGGTAATTCCGTTCTGGATCATAATGGGAATTGCAATGATCAGCACCTTTTTATAAAATGCCTTATTTCCTATTAATTTGTTCATCATACTTTCCAGTAAAAGCGTACTTTTTCTGTTAACCTCCGTTTTTGCCAGTTTCATTCCTGCTGTTGTGTAATGCAGGTATACTCGATTATAATATTTAAAACCTGCAAAGGCAATCAAAACTTCTCCATAGTTTCTACAAATCAGAATACTACCATTAATACAAAACCAATTACAGGAGGTAAATCCGATGAAACCTGGACAACGAATAAAAAAAGCATTTCAGAACTACCTGGCTGATATGGCTAAAACGAACAGGGAAACCTTTGGTAATCAGACAATGGACTGCTGCAATCTTAACCGCAGACCGGAAAACCAGAAAAAAAGCGGCCAAAGATAAAAAGAAACAGAAGCCGGGGGAAGGCATATTCCCCCGGCTTCTGTTTCTTTCCCGTTTTATTACTTTTCTTTTGCCTTTGCAAACAGGCTCTGGAGAATAATAAAGAACGCAAGCAGTGCTGCAATTGTAATCTTAGTCCACCAGGAAGAGAGTGTTCCCTGAAATGTAATAAAGGTTTCAATGGTTCCCTTAATCAAAACACCGAACAGACTGCCGAATACATTGCCAACACCTCCTGTCAGTAAGGTTCCGCCGATTACAGCAGAAGCAATTGCTTCCATCTCAAATCCTTTGGCCTGCTCAACAAATCCCGCGCAGGTATTCAATGCAAACAGGAAGCCTCCCAGAGAACATAAAAATCCATTGATCACGTAAACAAGCAGCTTGGTCCGTCTGACATTCAGTCCCATCATGAGTGCAGACTGTTCATTTCCTCCTACCGCATAAATTGTTCTGCCAAACTTGGTGAACTTTAAAAGAATAAATATGCCGATCAGAGTCACCAGTGCGATGATTACACTGGGATAAATAAACGGATAATTTATCACGCCTTTTTTGTTTACCGCCCCCCCTAAAAAGGCCAGGTTAATTTTACTCTTTGCCCATTTTAAAAACATTTCATTTTTAATGCTGATCATTTCCTGGCTGATAATGGCTGTCATACCTCTTGCAAAGAACATTCCGGCCAGTGTTACAATAAAAGGCTGAAGCTTTAAATAAGCGATGAAAAAGCCCTGAACCAGACCAAATACAATGCCCATAAAAAGAACCATCAAAAGCGCCGGAACCGCCCCTATTCCCTTATTTTCCATCATCCACGCAAGCATCATGCAGGTCATCGCAACCACAGACCCCACTGAAATATCGATTCCTCCGGTTATCATTACCATGGTCATGCCGGCTGCAATGACGATCAGACCGGCATTGGAGATGAACAGATTTAAAAACACCTGGGGTTTTGCAAACCCTTTGCTGTTAAATATAATCAGACCAGCTGCATACATCACCAAAAAGAGAAGGATGGTGATGATCAGTAAAAATACTTTTCCATCAATTTTTTCCCTTTTTTTCATTTATGCCACCTTCTTTCCTGATTTAACATTCATCTGAAGTTTATTGACCATGCGTTTTAATTCCGTTGACTGCAACGCTACAATCACGACAACGACAATAGCTTTATAAACCGGAATCTGATCGGGAGAAACGCCCATGGCATAAAGGGTTGTGCTCAATGCCTGAATGGTATATGCTCCAATTACACTTCCTAAAAGTGAAAATTTTCCTCCTGCCAGACTGTTGCCGCCCAAAGCGACAGCTAAAATGGCATCCAGCTCCAGGTTCAGTCCGATGTTATTGGCATCAGCAGAATAGATTCTTGAAGAAGCCACCAGACCGGATATGCCGGCACAAAGACCGCAGAAAACGTAGGATAGAAAAATAATCATGGAAGATTTAATTCCCATAAGCTTAGAAGCTTTTGGATTAATTCCCACCGTCTGAATGTAGAGCCCCAGAGAAGTTTTCCTCAACAGAACATAGGTGAGAAGCACCACGATCAGCGCAACAAACACCGGAGTGGGTATGGGGATTCCAGGAATGCTGGCTCCCAGCATCTTATAAGATTCCACACGGATATAGGTGATCTGTCCCTTGGTAATCAGCTGTGCAATTCCCCTGCCAGCCGTAAATAAAATCAAAGTCGCCACCATAGGCTGAATCTTAAGCCTTGCCACAAGAAAGCCATTAAAACAACCACAGAGGATTCCTGCAAGAATTGCCGCCAATACACCCAGAATATAGGGATTGGCAAATTCATTCACCGTCTGCTGTCCGCCGGAAAGAATAAAGCAGCACACAGCGCCTGCCACAGACATAACAGCCCCTACCGAAATATCTGTACCTGCGGAGGCAGCAACCACCAATGTCATACCAACGGATAAAATTACCAGATCGCTGGCGCGGTTAATCACATCAATGATATATCCGTAAAGAACGCCGTTTTTAATTGTAACTTCAAAGAAACCTGGTGTTTTAATCAAATTGGATATCAGAACAAGCACCAGACAGAAGATGGGAAGAAATAAGCGGTATCCTGTCAGTCTTTTTATAAATGCCTTTCCCTTATTCATTGGTTCCACCTCCTGCAATTGCCTTCATGATATGGTTTTGGTCAAGTTCCTCCTCCTTTAGTTCAGAAACCTTCTCCCTGTCTCTTAAAACTGCCATCCGGCTGCAGGTTCGGATCATCTCCTCAATTTCCGAAGATATAAACATAACGGTAACGCCCTTTTTTGCCAGCTGAACCACCAGTTTCTGAATCTCAGTTTTTGTTCCAACATCAATTCCTCTTGTAGGTTCATCAAGAATCAGAAAATCAGGATCAGTCAGAAGCCATCTGCCCAGAATTACCTTCTGCTGGTTTCCTCCGCTTAAGCTTTTTATCGGAGTGTCCAGGCTTGCTGTCTTGATTTGCAGCAATTCCACATACTTGTTCGCAAGTTCCTCCTGTTCTTTGCTTCCAATGGGATGAAACATTCCTCTCTTTGCCTGCAAAGCCAGAATCAAATTCTCCCTGACCGATAAATCAGCGACAATTCCTTCTTCTTTCCGGTTCTCCGGAAGGTATGCCATACCAGCCATCATGGCATCAATGGGTGTGCGGATGACCACAGCTTTGCCGTTCACCTTCAGATGTCCGCTGTCCGGTTTATCCGCTCCATAAAGACTTCTTGCCAGTTCAGAACGGCCGGATCCCAAAAGACCGGTAAGCCCGATTACTTCTCCCTTTCGGATCTGTAAATCGTATGGTTTTATAGTGCCATGCCTGCCGATTCCCATTGCATCAATCACTGCTTCACTGTTTTTCTGAACACGGTTTCCTTCTTTTTTAATAGCTGCCAGATCATCAAAATCCTTACCCATCATCTTTGCTACCAGCTGAACTCTGGGGAGCGTCTCCGTTTCATATTCCCCTACCAGTCCTCCGTTTCTGAGTACGGTAATTTTATCGCATACCTCGTAAACCTGCTCCAGAAAATGGGTTACAAAAATAATACCGACTCCTTCTGCTTTCAGACGCCTCATCAGGCCGAATAACTTCACAACCTCGTTGTCATCAAGGGAAGACGTGGGTTCATCGAGAATCAGAACTTTTGCCGACATATCTACGGCTCTCGCTATAGCAATCATCTGCTGCAAAGCAATGGAATAATTCTCCAGCGCTCTTGTCACATCAATATTCATTTCAAGTCTGGATAAAAGCTCTGCTGCCTTCCGGTTCATTGTCTTCCAGTCAATCAGTCCGGCTCTCTTTGGTTCCCTTCCGATGAACAGATTTTCCGCAACCGATAAATTAGGGCAGAGATTTACCTCCTGATATACTGTGCTGATCCCATGCTCCTGGGCTTCCTGCGGAGAGTGGTTGATAATTGACCTGCTTCCACCCTCAATTTGTATCTCACCTGATTCAAATTCCTCTACCCCAGTCAAAACCTTTATGAGGGTAGATTTCCCTGCTCCGTTTTCTCCCATGAGAGCATGGATCTCCCCGCTTCGTAAGATAAAATCCACATGGTCTAAGGCACGCACCCCGGGAAATGTCTTTGATATGTTTTTCATGCTAAGTACTATCTCATTGGGCATAAGATCTCCTCCTTTTTTCTCCACTATTTTGCTTTTCACTGCACGTTCGGAGATTAAAAAAGGTGCCTGGAGGAGGACTGTCCCCGTCCTCCATTCCTGCACCTGTTTCTCTGGCTATCATTCTGCTTTCAGCGCCTTAGTCCCAACCAACTAATACTGTCTCTTTGGTTTTTCAGCCTCGGCTGTATCTGCCGGATATACGCCTTCCTTTACATATGCAATCTTATCAACTTCTTCGCCCTTCTCCAGCTTCTGAATGATCTCAGCTACACGAGGACCGTGAAGAGGATTACACTCTACAGATACGTTCATATCTCCAGCAATCATGGAGTCAAATGCTGCAGCAACTGCATCAAAGGAAATGATGATGATATCGCCCTTTGGTCCGCAGGTCTTTCCTGCAGCCTTAATGGCATCAATGGCACCAAATGCCATATTGTCGTTTTCAGCAATTACAACATCAATGTCGTCATAAGTCTTTAAGAAGGATTCCATAACTTCCTGACCTTTAGCCTGAGTAAATTCTCCGGTCTGACGCTCTAACATCTTCCACTTCGGATGGTCTTTCATCTTCTCTTCCACACCATTGGTACGTCCGATCTGTGCAGAAGAACCGATGGTACCCTGAAGAGTAACAATATTGATGTCATCATCCGCTCTGTTATTCTTCTTTAAATACTCATCCAGCCATGCAACCGCATCATAACCTTCCTGAAGGAAATTGGAGCCAACCCATGCGGTATATAAGGAATCATCAGATACATTGATCATACGGTCAACGATGATTACCGGAATGCCTGCATCCTTAGCTTCCTGTAAAACGGTATCCCAACCGGTCTCAGTAACCGGTGCAATAACGATATAGTCAACATCCTGCTGTATAAAGTTGCGGACTGCCTTTAACTGATTTTCCTGTTTCTGCTGTGCATCGTCAAAAATCAGCTTATAACCGTTTGCTTCGGTAAACGTTGATTTCATGGACTCGGTATTGGCCGTTCTCCAGTCAGATTCTGCACCAACCTGAGAGAATCCCACCACGATCTCTTTTTTCTCCGCAGGTGCCGCAGTCGTTGTGGCTGCTTCCGTTTTAGCTGCTGTTGTCTCTGCTGCTGCCTCCGCTTTTGTTTCAGCAGGAGCTGCTGTAGTCGCAGCTGTCTGTGATCCGCTGCAACCGGATAATACCATAGCTGCCGTCATAACCGCAGCTGTCAGAAAGCTTAAAACTCTTTTCTTCATATCCGTTCCCTCCAATAAGAATCGTTTAAAGTAACTACATGTATCATAGACCCAGCCCCCCGATTTCTCAATGCAATATCTTTTGCAAAGGGTTGAGTTTTTTACGTCATTTCTTTAATTTCCAAAATTTAGTTGATTTTTTTCGGATAAAAGTTGATTATTTTATTTATTTTCCCACAGCACTGCAGGAATTCTCACCGTAACAGCCGTTCCTGCTCCGTACGTGCTTTCAACTGTAAGCCCATAGGCATTACCAAAATTCAACCGGATCCTCTCTGCCACATTAGCAATCCCAAACCCTTCCCCTTCATGAGAATCTTCTTTGCTGCCTCCGGCAATCTGATGCTCCATCTTCTTTACCTCTTCCGGTTTCATACCGATGCCGTTGTCCTCCACACGTAAAAGAATATCTCCCTTTTCCTGTCTTCCGCTGATTCGTAAAAATCCTTTTTTTCTGCAGTTTTTTATTCCATGGTAGAGTGCATTTTCCACAATGGGCTGCAAAGTAAGCTTTAATATGGAATAGTCCCCGATCAGCTCTTCAAAATCAATTTCATAATCCATAATATCCTCATAACGGAAATGCTGAATCAAAAGATAACTTTTTATATGTTCTGCTTCCTCTTTTATGGTGATAAAATCCCTTCCATTGTTCAGACCAATTCTTAAAAAAGAAGACAGTGCGGTAATCATCTCTACAACCTGCTGATGCTGCTTACCCTCAGCCAGCCAGACAATGGTATCTAAGGTATTATAAAGAAAATGAGGGTTGATCTGAGCCTGAAGCAGCTTCAGCTCCGTCTTTCGTTTTAATTCCTGCTCTTCCTTAATATGACGGATCAGTTCCCCGATTCGTACCACCATCTGGTCATACTGTTCCCCCAGCACCTTAATCTCCCGGATGTTGCTCTTAGGTGCGCTGACCTCTAAATTTCCGTCCGCCAGCTTCATGGTATATTCACACAAGGCCTCAATGGGTTTCGTAATTCTTTTCCCAAAAGAGGAGAAAGAGGCAATTAAAAATACAATCAGATACGAAGCAATCACAATACAAAGAGCAATCACCTGCCTTGTCTGGGAATCCAGCTTCTGGCGCACCGATTCCAGCGTCTTTGTCTCATTATAGATATAATCAGACATGGACTCCTGGATTAAATCTGTGATTGCATAAATATCCTGGTCAAGGCGCTCCATATTCCTGTCATAGTCTCCGATAATGTTGCTTGCTTCAATATCCCTGATCCGCTTTTCCAGCATACCAATTAAAACAACAATTCCGTCCAGCCCCTTTTTGCTGGTTTCCTGAGGTGTGGAATCTTTCAGCTCAAGAAAAATCTTTCTGGAATTTTCCAGATCCTCATAGGGGTTTAAGGACTCAAAGGTATCGGCTCCGATAACGATCCGGTACATCTTATAATCAATATTAGATTTAAAATCAAAATTAAATTCCGTTGCCATGGTTAAGTTCTGTATGCTTTGGCGGTATTGTTTATTCTGCCACTCCATGGTATACAGCAAGATCCCAATCATAATAATGACTGGGATGAATACGATTGCCTGCATGGTTTTTAATTTTGTTTTTATCGAATCACTTTTGTACTTCATTTTCTCCCCCTGAACGATATGACTTCGGCGTGATTCCGTGAATCTTCTTAAACAGATAGCTGAAATAATGGGGATCCTTATACCCTACCTGATATCCGATCTCAGAAGTTCTCAAATCCGTATTCATAAGCAGTTCCCTGGCTGAATCCATACGTACCTTTGTCAGATACTCCACAAATGTAATTTCCATCTCCTGGCTGAATATGGTGCTGAAATGATTGGGACTGATATTCACTGCCGATGCCACCGCATTTAAGGAAATATCTTCATCCTGATAATGAGCCGCTATATAATCCACCGCTTTTTCCAATACCAGACGGTACTTTTTCTGGGAACAGGTAGTCCGAAAACCGATCGCCTTAGTTAGAATCTCCCTGGTATACTTTACTGCAGACTCCATGGAATTCACACAGGGCTGCAGTGTCTTGGCATCTCCAAACTCCTTTAGAACCTGCTCCGGTTCAAACCCCAGCTGAGTTACAAAGCCAATGACTGCCAGATATACATCCATCAGTATGTACTGTCTGAATATCAGCGAATTTATATTATTGCCGCAGGCCTCCATATATTCCTCAACAAAGTATTTAACCTCAGGAAGCGATCCGTTCTTTAAAAAGTTAGGTATAATATCGCGGCTTAGCTTTGTAATATCTATCCCCTCTAAGCTGATGTTTTCCGTATCATTATGAATACGCACAGCAGCTTCTGCGGTTAAAATCTGGTTGCGGTCCAGCATATAGCGGCAGGCATACGCCCTGCTTGCTGCCTTAAATGAAGCGCGGATCTCACTGAGCCTGCAGACGCTCGTTCCGGTCCCTCCAAAGTATTCCATCTCAGGAAAGGATTCTGCCAGCCGTATCAGCAGCTCCGAATAATATGCCATCTTTCGCTCCATGTCGGATGCTTCTCCCATAATCAGAAAACCATATCCCTCCGACAAACGGTTAAATCCGACGATATCTGCTCTACCCTCCAGTTCTTCCTTCAGTCGTTTATCAAAGAGTACACTCTCATCCGAATATTGCTCCTGACTCTCCGCACCCTTCGCCTGAAACAAAATGAGATTATACATAGGAGCAGATAATGAGAGATTATGCTCCTGCCCCTTTCTAAGCAGCTCAGGAAGACTCAGTTTTCCCGACACAATAATATCAAACAGCCGGTCCCGTTCCATCTGCTTTCTTTCTTCCTGCTGCTTTAAAAACTCCTGCTTATAGCCCTTTTCACTCTTTTCCTGCATGATGGTTTCGCTCATGCGTTCCAGTGCTTCCAGAAGCTGGCTGCTGCTCACCGGCTTTAACAGATAATCCGCAGCTCCGATCTTAATGGCCCGCTTGGCATACTCAAAATCATCGTATCCGCTGAAAAACATGATATGTATATCCGGCAGAGCCCGTTTTGCCATCTCTGCCAGTTCCAGTCCATCCATAAAAGGCATACGGATATCCGTAAGCAATATGTCCGGTTTTGACTTTAATATCATTGGATAGGCCAGTTCTCCATCCGGTGCCTCCCCTGCAAATTCAAACCCATATTTTTCCCAGGCAATGCCATTCTTAATTCCTTCACGGACGATCTTTTCATCCTCTGCAAGAAATATCTTAACCATGTCTGATTCCCCCTGTCAGCCGTATTTCTATGATTCGATTATATAAAATCCTCTCTGGAAATATAAGAGAATAATTTCCGCTGCTTTATTATCATTCGTAAAAAAACATACCTCTTCCCATATATTACCACAAAAAAAGAGATTCGTAACTCCCGGGTTTCCGGAATTACAAATCTCCTTTTTGAATCATTATTCTACGTCATTCCAAAGACTCTGATTGCCGTAATGTTCATCAAGCGCCCTGCTGAACCAACGTCCGTTTAAAACATTTTTTATCATTTTATCCTTTATTTCATCAGAAACGCTGGTGTCCTGATCCATGTCCGCCATAATGTCCTGATAGGAAGTAGTAACATCTGCTTCTTTCACAACTGCATCTGTATCTGTCCCATCAAATACCATGGAGACCTTCTTATCCGGTGTCCAGCTGCTCCATTCAGCCAGTCCGTCCCCATTGGGATCACCTGCTTTTAAGAAGTTTGCAAGATAGCTGTTATACTGCTTAGCCATAGCCTGATAGCCTTCCTTATTAAATGCATCAGGGAAGAACTCCAGATAATTGTGCTTTGTGGAAAGCATAGGGACAAAAATACCATGAAAAGCGCCATAATCGCCTAAATCCCGAATGGAAGACTGTTCACTTCCGTAATTAACCTGGCAGATATAAATATTAGAACTGTAGTGTTCTGACATCTTTGCTGCGCTTTCCTGCGCATTGAAGATCCGGTACATATTGCTGCCGTATTTACTGGCAAATGCTTTGGCTGCATTCACCTCTGCCTCAGAATATCCCGCCATATCATCACTTTTAAAAAAACCGTCTCCCAGACAGAACAGAGAGAATTCAGAGCTTCCGGTCAGCATCATAAGAGGCACGCTGTTGTATTCAGCCGTATCGAAGCCATTTTCCGGAATTACCACCCCATCCTCATAGAGATGAGGGAATACACTCATACGAATTGCTGCATTTCCCATAAGAGGTGCCAGCCGCTCAGCCGAAATAGAGGTAAGATATTCCTTTACATCAGCTGAATCTGTCAACAGCCACTGATAAGCGGCCTCTTCATCTGCTGCCTTCTTATCCTCAACAGCAAGCGGAGCGATCGCTTTTGCAATCTTCTTTGCACTTAAATCTTCCGGTGCAGTAGTCATACCTCCGCTGAATGCAATTGCCTTCTGGAATTTTCCCTTAAACTGAGGGCTGATTAACATAGCCATTACATCACGGCCGCCTGCTGAGAAACCGGATATGGTTATATTCTCCGGATCACCGCCAAATGCTTCGATGTTATCCTTCACCCAGTCAAGCGCATATGCAATGTCAAGCATGGCAAAGTTTCCAGTCCCTTTATCCCCGTCTGTCAGAGCGGGAAGGCAGTTAAATCCCAATAAACCAAGGCGATAATCGACTGACACATAAACGCAGTTATCATTTTTTACCAGGTCAGCTCCGGGAATCTCACCTGCCTTTCCTGTCTGGTTGTTTCCGCCATGAATAAATACCAGCACAGGCAGCTTTTTGCTTCCTTCTTTTGCATAGACGTTAAGCTTTAAACAGTCCTCGCTTCCTTTTACCTCAGTTCCGGAAAGCTGAATTGCCTGTTCTGATTCTTCTGTACAGTCTAATTCCTCTGTCCACGCATCCGGAGCCGCAGGTGCCTTCCACCTTAGTTCGCCCACAGGTGCCTTTCCGTATGGAATTCCGTACCATGTCAGGATCTCCCCAGCCTGAATTCCTTTTACCGGACCGTAAGTGGTAGCAGCCACTACGCCCCCTTCTTTTGTGCTCTCTGCAGCAGCGGTCGTTTCCACTGCTGCCGTCTCAGCCGTTGTCTGTACAGCTGTTGTTTCTGTCTTTGCAGAATTTCCACAGCCTGCGGTCATAACTGCTGACATTAAAATAAGTCCTGCTGCCAAACCTCTTTTTTTCATATTAAAAACTCCCCAGTTTTATTACTCTAATACCTCTCCATTGGTTTCAATTACTTTCTTATACCAGTCAAAAGATTTTTTCTTCTTTCTGGTCAGATCTCCAGTTCCGTCATCGTATTTTTCAACATAGATAAAACCATATCGTTTTGCCATTTCTCCTGTGGAAGCACTGACCAGATCAATGCAGCCCCATGGAGTATAACCCATTAGATCCACCCCGTCTGCAACAGCTTCACGCATCTGCTCAATGTGTTTCTTTAAATAACTGATCCTGTAATCATCCTGAATGCTTCCGTCTTCTTCCTTCTTATCATAAGCACCCAGACCATTTTCCACAACCATGAGCGGAATCTGATAGCGGCCATAAAGCTCGATTAATGTATAACGCAGACCTTTGGGATCAATCTGCCAGCCCCAGTCACTTGATTCTAAGTATGGGTTTTTGGCTCCTCCCATTAAATTGCCGGAAGTTTTCTCCAGTTCCGGATCCGCAGAAGCGCAATTGGACATATAGTAACTGAAGGTATAATAATCCACGCAGCCTTCTTTGATAATCTCTAAATCCCCTGGTTCCATCTTAATCACAAGACCATTTTCTTTGAAATAACGGTCCATGAATCTGGGATACTCACCACGCACCTGAACATCGCCGCAAAACTGGTTTAAGATCTGATTTCTCTTTTGAGCTTCCAGAATATCATCAGGATTGCAGGTCATTGGATAGGTGGTAATGTGGCAGATCATACAGCCGATTTTACAGTCAGGATCAATTTCATGGCCTGCCTTCACGGCCAGAGCGCTGGCAACAAACTGATGATGCAGACCCTGGAAGCGAAGCTGAGGATTATCAATCTGATTGGTGAAATCCGTAGTCCCCTCATTTAAAATGCCAAGAGAAAGGAAACCTCCCATAGGCATTGTTCCGGCATTAATTTCATTGAAAGTCAGCCAGTACTTCACCTTTCCTTTATAACGCTTAAACAGTGTCACAGCATATTTTACAAACAGATCAACGCATTCTCTGGAGGACCAGCCGTTGTATTCTTCAGTTAGTGCAAATGGCATCTCATAATGAGATATGGTGATGAGAGGCTCGATATTATGACTTCTGCATTCATCAATCACACGGTCATAGAAAGCAAGCCCTTCTTCGTTTGGAGTTTCCTCCATACCTGTAGGAAAAATCCTGGTCCAGGCAATGGAGAAACGAAAAACTTTAAATCCCATCTCTGCAAACAGAGCAATATCTTCTTTATAGTGATGATAAAAATCAATGGCTTCATGGCTTGGGTAGAAGGTGTCAGGCTCTAAGGTTCTTGTGATCCGCTTGGATCTTGTATGGGAACCTCCGGTACATACATCGGAAGCGGAAATTCCCTTTCCATCTGCATCCCAGGCACCCTCGCACTGATTGGCTGCTACTGCGCCTCCCCACAAAAAATTATCAGAAAATATAGACATCTTACACCTCATTCATTATTAGACAATTGTTAATAAAGTTTCACCTGCTTTTACCTGTTTTTTATCAGTGGTCTTCAGGCTTATAAAATTTACCATATTGGAAACCAGAACCGGAGTGGTAACCGGAAAACCAGCTTCTTTAATTTTATTCATATCAAATTCCAGCAGAAGACTGCCTTTTTTCACTTTATCTCCAGCCTTACAGTGAAGTGTGAATCCTTCCCCTCCCAGCTGAACGGTATCAAGGCCTACATGAATCAGAATTTCAACTCCTGTATCTGTGGTAATTCCTACTGCATGTTTGGAATCGACAACTGCACTGATTACCCCATCAGCAGGAGCATATACTTTTCCTTCAGAAGGTATGATTGCCAGACCTTCTCCTAAAACTCCACCGGCAAAAACCGCATCCTCTACCTGACTCAACGGAATTACATCTCCGCTTAAAGGGCTTATCAGTTCAATTGTTTCTACCAGTGTCCTCTTCTCCTGAACAGGAACTTCGACGATTTCTTCTGGTGATTCTTCCTTTACTTCCGGCTTATAAAGAACTAAGGTCATAACAAAGGAAACAGCCAGTGATATAACAAGAGCTACCACACCGTTTAATAAGTTGCCAAATCCTGTTCCGCCGATCATCTGAATTAAAGATAATCCGGATGGAGATCCTCCCATGGAATAAGCTACCAGATTCGTGATTCCTGCATAAAGACCTGCTGCACCGGCACCGATTACAGCAGCGATCATTGGAGTCTTATATTTTAATGTAACACCATACATAGCGGGTTCTGTTACACCAGCTATAATTGCAGAAATGCCTGATGCAGATGCTGTAGATCTTGCGTCTTTGTCTTTCGTGCGTACTGCAACTGCTAAAGATGCACCGCCCTGTGCTAAGTTAGAACAGAACATGGTAATAATTAAGATTGCATCAAATCCCAGACTTGAAAGACCCGTTAACGCAATGGGAAGTAATGCATAATGCATGCCTGTCATTACGATAAACGGCATACCGGCAGAAAGTATCATAATTGCCAGCCAGCCAGCCTGACTGTATAATAAATTAATACCAGAAGCCAGATAATTTCCAAGAATGCTTCCGATTGGTCCAACTACAATGAGAGCTATAGGAATCGTAATAAAAATTACCAGTAAAGGCTTCATAAATACCTTGACCAGGCTTGGGCAGACTTTATCTGCAAACCTCTCCACGTAACCCATAAGCGGTACAATCAGAAGTACCGGCAGCACGGAGGATGGATAAGAAGCTGCTGTTACCGGCAGTCCGAAATAGGTGGTATTTCCCTGTCCCAAAAGTCCTGTAATGTCTGGATGAATCATTAATGCCGCAACTACCATCGCAAGGTAAATATTAGAACCCAGACGCTTAGCAGTTGTCATAGCAAGCAGTATCGGCATATAGTAGAAGAATGCATCTCCTGCTGCATTTAAAATCACATAAGTGCTGCCTGTGCTGTCAATCAGACTAAATGTAGTAAGAAGTGTCAGAACTACCTTAATCATACCACAGCCAAGCATGGCAGGAAGCAATGGTGTCATACAGCCAGCAACAAAACCGGAAAGTCTTGAAAATAAGTTCTCCTTGGAACCGCCTTCTGATGAGCCTGTGCTTTCTTCAAAATGCCCCATTTTTAACATTTCTTTGTAAACATTGCTGACTTCATTTCCTATTACTACCTGATACTGTCCGCCCTGGCGTATTACCCGGATGACTCCCGGAATTTTCTCCACTTCCGCGTCCTTAGGAATTGCTGAATCTTTCAATACAAACCGCAGACGAGTCATACAGTGTGTCAATCCTGATACATTTTTTTCTCCGCCAACTTTTTCTAAGATTGTTTCGGCGGTTTTCGCATAATTTACTGCCATAAAATTTTCCCCCTTTTATAAGGTTATTTTTCTAATTTATCTGAAAAAGTATCCGTTTTGGACGCCTTAACATTCTATAAAAGAATAAAAAAGACCCTGCCAAAAGCAAACTGCTTTTTTTACTAGCAGTTGCTTATGTGCAGGGTCCTGCCCAGACCTTCCGGTCCGGTAACAATCCCAACTCTCTGTTTTAAATCAGTTCTCTCGTTACTTTTTCTATGTGAATCATCAGATACATCATCTCTTCCCGGTCCATTTCATAATAGTACCGGTCATGGATATAATCCGCAATTTTAACAATACAGTTGTATGATTTACGGTATTTGTTCTTTAAAAGCTGATACCATTCATCATCTGTGGTTTCATATTGCTTGTTCTGCAGCATGCGCTGGGCAAAAAATCGAATGTGTGTTACGAAACGCCGGTAATCCCAGGTTTCCGTATTTAATTTAACCTGATAAGCAGCTTCAACAATATCCACAATATCCCGGATAATTCCCGTAATTAATTCCAGATTGTCAGATTCCTGTCTGTTGTTCTGACCATAGACAAAGTGGAACGCCAGAAACATGGCTTCATCCTCTTCCATGGAAATATTAAGTCTTCTCCGGATTAAATCAACCGCATACTGACCAACCTTAAATTCACTGGGATAGAAACGTTTGCCTTCCCAGAGCATGGCATTACGAAGAATAACTCCTTCTTTATAACGCTCAACTGCACCTGCAATATGATCACAAATTGTCAGTATAATCCTGGTATCCAGCTGCATTCCAAACTCACTCTTGGCAAAATCAGCAGTCTGCTCGCTGATCTCCCAGTATTCCTGAGGAAGCTTGGCAAAATATTCTTCAAAATGACGGGCGTCACGCTTATCATTCTGAATAAAAACCCGCTCTACCAGTTTGTGGTCCACCTCATCGCCTTTTTTCTTTCCAAAACCGATGGCTTTCCCTTTCAGTATGATTTCTTTTCCTTCAGTATTATAAGTTAATACCATATTATTATTCAGAACCTTCTCTATCTTCATAAGCCCCTTCAGATAAAAAAAATAGACAAGCTACAAGGACCACTTATCACATTCCACTAACATGTGATATCAACCCTGTAGATCTTGCCTGCTTTACCAGTCACAAACTACACATCTATTTTCTAAGTACAGTATACCATGTAAATCTATGGAGATCTATATACAAATCCGATAAACATATACTGTATTTTTGTCGAATTTGCACAAAACAAGTACTTTGCACATGGTCGCACTCTATTATCAATCGTACCATATTTTTCAATTCAAGTCTACAGTTTTTTGTTTAATTCGTTTAAAATAAATAATGCCGGCAATCAATAATTGGAGGATACGAAAATGATAGCAAAAGAATCAAACTGGTATAAAACTATATGGAGCCTTGATATTAAGAACCAATCCTGGGTGATCTTAAATTTGATCAGGAATTCGATGCTGTGTTAAACTTAGCGGACGGCGCGATTGGTTATCTGGAAAACGAGGAAGAGAACTTAAAGATCTTTGATGTAATAGCGAGTGCATTAAAGCCTGGGGGAAAACATTTTATGGATATATGCAATGCGGAATATGCAGAATCACATTTTCCGGCAACCGGCTGGGAAGCAGGAGAAACTACTCTTTCTCTCTCGCTGTTTGAGTGGAACAGCAAGGAAAAGATCATGCTTTACGGCGGTAAACCCCTCCCTTATGGTGATCCTTTCGTCAAGCCGGAAATTATTTTAGGCGATCCCATCCGTCTTTATTCCCATAAGGAATTGGAAGGAATCTTAAAGGAACGAAATATGGTGATTAAACAGACTTATTCTAATTACTTTGGAAAACCAGAAACGCTAAAAGAGCTTCAGCTGATGGTATATTCGGTTAAACAATAAAACTGTTAAAAACCGGAAAAATGCACCATGACACTGGTACATTTCTCCGGTTATCATTATTCCTGACCCGCATCTTCAAGCTTTATTCTCAACGCTTTCCCATTATAAGAAAACGTCTTAGTTCTTCCGGAGGCAGTATATATTACACAGGTACGTCTGGTTATGGACTGGGAAAATACATGACTGCTTTCACCGAAACTCAGCTCTTTCTCAGTATTATTCCAGGAAACCGGAATCATGTTATACTTTCCACTTTCATATTCATACCCATCTCCTGCATCCTCATACAATTCAAAAAATCCATCTTTTCCGTCATATATATGGAATTCAAATGGGGTATCCACAGATTCTTCTGTATATTGAAGTCCCTGCTCCATGGGAACAATTGCACCTTCCCGCACAAATACAGGTATACGGTCAATGGCTGCATTCACTGTTACCCACTGTCCGCCTTCGTATTTTTCATCTGTCTGAAAATCATACCAGCAAAAACCAGAGGGGAGATAGCAGTTCCACTGTTTCTTTTTCTCTAAGCTGCAGTTTTCCGGCTCATAATACATCGGTTCTGTTACAGGGCAAACTAACAGGGAGTCCCCATACATGAACTGGGAACCCAATTCACAGGCAGTTTCATCATACGGAAAATCAAACAGCAGGCTGCGGAACATGGTATAATCATGCAGCATCACCTTTCCTGCAAGAGAATAGGTATATGGTAAAAGCCGGTACCTCATACGAATGCATTGCTCCAGTGCATCGTAAAACATGGTTCCAGGCTCTCCGAATTTCCAGATCTCTCTTGGAGTATCAGTTCCATGGGAACGGAACATGGGAAGAAATGCACTAAACTGGAGCCATCTTACATAAAGTTCCCGGTATGCTGCATCTTCTGTTCCCAGCTCATAACCACCCTGCCAGAACCATTTGGGCTCCGGATCATTCTGGCAGCCGCAGCCACGTTTCTTCCAATTGTCCTTAACGACAAAGAAACCACCTGCATCCAGAGTCCAGTAAGGGTGCCCGCTCATGCATAAATTCAAGCCTTCCGGGATCTGCTTTTGTAATGTTTCCCAGGTTGCACAGATATCTCCCGACCAGAGAACCGTCCCATATGCCTGAGAACCTGCATAGCCGGAGCGTGTGAGATTTAAGACCCGCTTATCCCTGCAGTGCTTTCTCTGATTTTCATAGATTCCTCTGGCATGTACCGCACCGTATAAATTAGCTGTTCCGGGATCTAAGTATTTCTTATGTTCTTCTCCCACAAGCAAATACCTTTCCCACGGCTCCCTTCTATAACTTCCATTCCAGTCAGGTCCGGAAAACGGCTCTGTGGAATCACACCACCACGCATCCACACCTGCCGAAAAAAGTTCCTGTTCGAGCTGGCTCCAATATACCTCTCTTGCTTCCGGATTAAACGCATCATAAGTGGAATTATCATTTAAAAGCAGGTTTTCACTTAAAAATTCCTCATAATTTTCTCCCTGAGAGCTCATATTGGGCCATACGGATACCATTATGTGAGTATGTTTCCTGTGCAGTTCACTTACTGCTGCGGTAAAATCCGGATAACGGGACTTATCCAGTATTTTATTCCCCCATTTTCCATCCTCCCAGGTATTCCAGTCCTGTACAATCCCGTCAATTGGAATTTCCCTCTTCCTGTATTCGTTTACCACGCAGAGGAGTTCTTCCTGGGTATGATAAGCCTCCTTTGACTGTATATACCCAAAAGACCACTTGGGCAGCATGGGGGCATGACCGGTCAGTCTTCTCACGCCGGAGATTATTTCATCCAGATTATCTCCCTGTATAATATAGTAGGAGAGCTGATCCACCGTATCAAAATACACATAAGAACCCCTGGAATCATCATTGAATGTCATCAGCGAACCGCAGTCGAACAATATCCCGTATCCACGGTCTGAAATTACAACCGGCATCGGAGTTCTCATATTATGCTGGTACAGATACTGGGTCGTTCCTCTATAATTATAGATTCCTTCCTCTCCCTGTCCCAACCCATGAATCCGTTCGTTCTCCTGCCAGTTAAAATACAGTTTTCCCCTGTAAGCAGTCCTCACCTTCTGACGGACCAGATTCTGAATAAAATTCCGTTCTCCGTCTACCGTCTTCACCCGTTGTACATCGAGGCTCTCCCCGTTTGAAGTATAATGGTAGACCGGTATCTCCTCCAGTTCCCTTCCTGCTTCTTCAAACAGCAGCCTTCCTGTTTCCCCATGAGTCCAGCGCACCGCTCCAGACCTTATGTCAACCTCTGCATTCAACCTTTCATTTCCAATATAATGAGCCGCCTGCATATTCCGGCACTCCAGTTTTCCCTGCTCCTTCCGTTTAATTCCCAGAGGAGAGATTAACGGTTTCTTTCTGTCTTTACTGCAGCTGCAATGGATGATATTTGATGTAACCACTCTGTAAGTCAGGGTCAGCTCCCCTAACTCTATGACAACCGGTCTGCTATTATTATCTGACATAACGTTATCCTTTCACCGCTCCGGCAGTCATACCGGAAACAATATATTTCTGTCCCAGCAGATACACCAGGATTACCGGAAGGCTGGTCAGCAAAATATCTGCACAAACCAGATTCCAGTCTTTAAAATACATACCAAAAAAATTATATACGGATAAGGTCATCGGCCATTTCGAAGAACTGCTTAAAAAATACAGCGGAGAAACAAATTCATTCCAGGTATTTAAAAAGGTCAGCACAATTACCGTGGCAATGGCAGGCTTCAGCAGCGGAAGAATTACTGAAACAAACAATCTGACCGGAGAGCAGCCATCGATGACTGCTGCTTCATCAAGCTCAGCCGGAAGCTTTGCCACAAACCCATGTATCAGGAATACCGAAAACGGCAGCTGCATAGCCGTATACAAAAGGACGATACCCAGCCTTGTATTATTCAGTTTAAGTAACATCATCACTTTTGTCAATGCCACATAATTAACTGGCATGGTAATTCCAAGCACCATGTACAGATACAGAAAACGGTTCCATTTTGACCTGTTTCTTGAAAATACATAAGAAGCCATGGCAGCAAGTACGGTACAAAGAAAAACGCTTAAAACAGAGTAGATGCAGCTGTTCATAAACGATGTGAGGAGCTTACCTTTTTCAATCACTACAAGAAAATTGCTCCACTGAACAGGAAG
The DNA here is from genome assembly GCF_033342255.1 of Clostridium boliviensis. NCBI lineage: Bacteria > Bacillati > Bacillota > Clostridia > Eubacteriales > Clostridiaceae > Clostridium > Clostridium boliviensis. Next base: position 88,979 of record NZ_JAWONS010000133.1, on the reverse strand, counting down.
TGCCGGAAACCTTAAATTCATCTCCGATGCCCCAAGACTGTCTTTCAAAGAATTTAATAATATCAGCAGCATGGGAACAAGACAGATTGCTGTTATGAGCCACGCCACTGCATTTAGCGCAACAGCAGCGGCTTTCTTTTTTGCTTTCATTATTCCTGCACCTCGTCTTTCGTCATCAGGCGGATCATAAAGAATCCGATAAACACCATGAACAAAAACATAACAGAGGAAAGAGCCGTACCAATGGCATATTGACCAGTACCAAATTTTTTAAATACAGCCGTATAAAGAACCTCCGTTGTCGCCTTACCCGGGCCTCCGTTTGTTAAAGCATAAATCATGTCAAAGACCTTCAGTCCGTATATTACATTTAAAACAGTGGTTGTTGCAAGAGTGGGCAAAAGCAGCGGCAGCGTGATAAACCGGAACTTCTGCCAGCCTGAAGCTCCGTCAATGCTGCAGGCCTCATAATAATCCGATGATATAGACAGGATTCCGGCAATCAGGATTGTCATGATATAACCGGTCCCTCTCCAGATATCCACCGCCATCACCGATTTGAATGCGAACGCCGGACTTGTAAGCCAGGGTTTTGCAAGAATACCAAGCCCGATTCCCCGGAGAAATGTGTTTAATAACCCGGTTGACGGATTCAGTATGGAGGTGAAAATCATACCGAGGATCAGGGTTGAAAGCACAGAAGGCATAAACATGACTCCCCTGTGAAAATTCAATAAGCGAATGGACTTCGTAAGCAGAACTGCAAGCACAAGCCCCAGTAAATTTTTTATTACAGTTGTTCCAAGAGTGAATACCAGAGTGTTTTTCATGATCTTTAAATAATTTCCATCAGCCGAAAATACAGTCTTAAAATTCTCCAGCCCCACAAACTTCAGCTGATCTGAATAGGATGACCAGTCTGTAAAGGAATAGCCAATTCCAATCACTCCCGGAAGGACGAATAACACTGTATATAAGAGCAATGCTCCAGCCGCAAACCACGTAGGATATATCTTTTTTCTATTCATAGTATACACTCTCTTTCAACTGATCTTTCAGGCTGTCATTTCCAGGCCGGATCGCCTGCTGCCTTTGCCTGCTGGGTTCTCACTTCATCAATGGAAGCCAGCACTTCCTTTGGAGTCATTTCCCCAACGATCATAGCAGATAGGTTAGCTCCCATTTCACTCCATTGTGGATTTACATATTTTACAGCTGTCTGAATTACAGTTCCCTTTTTGTCATACCGGTTGTAAAAATCCTGAATTGTTTCTGTATACATGCTGGGAGCATTGTTAAAGGGCAATTTATTGAATTTGCCTACATTTTCAGTGAGGTACTTAAGATTTTCTTCCCTGGCTAAGAAATCTAAATATTGCCGAGCTTCTGCTGCGTGCTTAGAACCGCTGAATATGAATCTTGCAGGGCCTGCCGGATTCACGTTTAATGTCTGGTTGTCAGCCAGCGGAATTACAAAATAACCAATATCATCCACTTCAATTTCAGGATTAACCTTATTAACTTCAACTCCAAACCCCTGATTTGCAATTGTCATTGCAAATTGGCCTGATGCGATGTTTTTAGCTGAATCTGCGTAGGTATTGGACATATAGTCTTCTCCCCAGTAGCCTTCTAAAACCATGTCGTTCATCTGGCTTAAAATAGTCATTAATGTTTCATTCCCTTCAAAGGCAGCTTCATTACTGTTCCATTTGTCAACAATGCCAGGATCCTTAGTCTCTGCCTGAACTCCTGTTTCCGGAAGCCAGAGTGTATGATGCCATCCATCTGACACACACTCATAAACGGGAGTTATTCCTGCGGCCTTAATTGAATCGCAGGCCTTTTTAAAGCTTTCATAATCCTTCGGTATTTCCAGATTGAGCTTTTTAAAAATCTGTTTGTTATAGCCAATCGCCCAGACAGATGATACGTCCTGGATTGGCTGACCATACAGTTTTCCATCTACGGAAAGCTGGTCCGCAACCAAAGGTTCCACCTGACTGCCCCAGGATGTTTTTGACAGATCAACTGCATTTTTCTCCACATTAATCTGAGCTTTTATATCAAATTTACCGCTCTGTGCCCCAAAGATGTCCGTACACTCCCCAGTGTTTAGTTTTGTCATCAGAAGATTCACATACTGGTCGGAAGGTATAATCTGATAATCAACCTTAATTCCAGTTTCTTCTGTAAATTTTTTGGACAGCTCAATTTCAGCATCCTGAATCCAGTCCTGACTTGCCATAAAGGACAGCGTCACACTGCTTTTTCCCGATGCTTCCGAGGTCTTAGCCTCTGCCGAAGTGCTTTCCCCCGCCGTATTACTTTTTTGCGAAGCATTATCCTCTTTCGCACAGCCGGAAAATGCAAGGACTGCGGTCAAAACAAGACCTATTGCTGCTAGTTTTTTTAACTTCATAAAAAATACCTCCCCAAAATTTATTGTTGACTTTTATCATGTTATCTGTATTATATAGTGTATTATATACATTTTTGAATGAACATTTTGAATGGTTTTCATGTATATTTTTAACCAAAGGGCAGAGTTGCTGAAAGAGAAGGTGTAAAATGGCGATATTTACAGCAAAGAGAGCAAAAAAGAAAAGCATAATGACAACACTATTTCTTCCCTATACAGCTTTGTTCATAACTGTCATTCTGTCATTTACAGCACATACCGTTATCAATGAAACAGGAAAAATTAAAGTTAATGCCTTTTCCTCTCTTCAAAATAATGCTGCCATGATCATGGGCAGCTTTGATTCCGTTATCCACGATCTGGATACCGTATCCCAGAATATTATTTACTCCAATCTCATCAAAGAAAAATTCGGGGTGTACATAAATTACCAGGACAATGCCTTAAGCTCCGATGAAATCTACGAAAACATTAATAATACCAAGATCCTGTTTGACCTTATTATCGCTATGATCGGCCCCAACTCTCCGGCTGACCAGACCTACCTCTATTCCCTTGATTACGGTAAATTCGGCGTAGGGCTTGATAATACTTCATCAAAGGAACGGGTGACGGAAAAAGACTGGTGCAGTCAGGTGATACAGGCAAAGGGGAAGAAATTTATTTACTGCGATAAGGACGATACCCTGGGCCGCTTTTATTCCTATTCCGGTGATAACTTCTTCGTATCGCTCTGCCGCATGTATTACAGCCCTCTTAATATACCCCAGGGAATTGTAGAGGTTAAAAAATCCTTTAAAAGTATCTCAGGTGCAGTAAATACCTTTAGCAGCCCGTATAAAGAACATGTTTACATCTTCAACCCGGAAGGAAAAACCATCTATCAGACCGGGGATCTCAATACATCCGTAAACTATTATGAACTGATCCGGGCTCACAAAGATATTCCCTCAAAAGGCTCCGGATCTGACCCGATCTTTTTAAAGCAGGAAAACAAATACCTGATCTTTTCCTCATCTGACTATACCGGTTTTACCACAGCTCTTGTGATAGATAACCGTATGCTGATGCAGCCAGTCTATCAATATCTGATTACTGCCTTAATTCTTCTGTTTTCCGTCATGCTTATAACCATTATGGTCTCCTATCTGATCTCACGCAGAATTGCCACCCCGCTCTATAAGATCTATCATCAGGTGAGGGCATTCCAGCTCACTGGAGAAGAAAAAAATGTGGAATTTGAAGATATAGAAATTGGCATTACAGAGGTGAATACCCTATACCAGGCTTTCCTGAAGATGCAAAGACAGGCAAGAAAATCAATGGAACGGGAGCTGCAGCTTCAAAACAGTGACATGCAGTCGAGAATGCTGGCACTGCAAGCCCAGATGAATCCCCATTTTCTTTATAACTCACTGGCAACCATTCAGGCCATGGCCGACGAAAACATGAACAGCGAGATCATTCTCATGTGTCAGACTATTTCCAGAATCCTGCGTTATATTTCCTCTGATAGTGAACAGATGGTCCTGTTAGCGGATGAACTTAACCATACCCGTGACTATCTGGAATGCATGAAAGTGAGATACTGTGAATCTCTTCAATTCCAATTCGACATACCGGAGAAAATGCATCAGGTCCGGCTTCCAAAGCTCTGCCTTCAGCTGATCGTAGAGAATGCTATTAAATACTCCACCAGATCAAGTCCCCCCTGGAATGTGAAAATCCTGGGTATCATGACAAGCACCTACTGGGAGCTGCAGATCCGTGACAACGGTCCTGGCTTTTCAAATGAAGACCTGGAAAAGCTGAAAAACCAGATAGATTTAATCGAGAAAAACGGCGTCCTGCCAAATCTGGAAATAGACGGTATGGGGTTGATGAATATTTATATTCGATTTAAAATTCTATATCGCGGAAACCATATATTTAAGCTGAGCAACAATGTGCCTCATGGTGCAATCGTTGTAATAGGAGGTATGATTACTTGAAATATTCTGTTTTAATTGTAGAAGACGAAGCCTTAATCGCCAGGAACATAGCCAGAAGAATTGAGCAGCTAAATCCCGCTTTTGAGGTGACAGCAATTGCTGTAAACGGCCTTGAGGGACTGAATATGGTCAAAGAGAATCCGCCTAATGTGATTTTCACGGACATTCGGATGCCGGAGATGGATGGACTCGAGCTGGCCAGGAATATCCATGAAAAGTACCCCTTTATTCTGTGCGTTATCATCAGCGGTTACACGGATTTTGAATACGCAAAAGAGGCTCTCCAATATGATGTAAGCAATTATTTGCTGAAACCTGTAAACTATGATGAATTGGAAAAGACTCTGGCTGCACTGGAAACAAAACTCCTGGCGACCCAGGACCGGTTTGATTCGGTCACCCTGCTTCACTCCTCAAACAGAGCAAAAGAAATCGTAGAACTGATAAAGGAATATATTCACAAAAACTATGAAACTCAGATTGATTTTACCACACTGGCCTCTGAATTCGGATTCTCGGTACCCTATCTGAGCAAAATATTTTTCAAATACACAGATATTACGCCTTCCAAATATTTAAGAAATTACAGACTCAATATTGCCAGGCAGCTTCTGCGTAATCCCGAATTATCCATAGCCGATGTAAGTCAGCTCACTGGTTATCTTGACCCATTCCATTTCAGCAAAACTTTTAAACATGTTTACGGCATCAGTCCCAGTGAATACAGAAATGAATAATGTAAAAAGGCTGTTTTCCCGCCCTACAGACAGGAAAACAGCCCTTTTTTAATCTAAAATTTTTCGTATCATATCATAAAGTTTCACAACATCGGATATACTTGTGGCTCCCGTTTCTTTATCAATAATCGAAGAGTATACGTGAGGAATAATGTGTTCCACTCCTGCGTCAACTGCAATCTGCAGGATTTCAGAAAAATTATCAAGATCGATACCTCCGGTTGGCTCCAGCCCAAAACCGTTCTCTGCGCAGGCTGCGGCAACCGCCTCATATTCCTCTTTCACCTTCAGGCCGCCCATAGGAAAATACTTTAAAGAATCAGCTCCCTGCTCCTTTGCCATCGCAATCGCAGTTTTCACCGGCACGACTGCCGGATCCATGTCCTTGCTAAGAGGACCGGTTGAGATTTTAACATATCCCACTTTTCCGCAGGGAGCAACCATGGAATTTAAAAATGGTCCCTCTCCTGTTTTGGCTCTGGTATAACCGCCTGCCGTAAATGTCTGGTTAATGTGTTTGGGCTTAATCTGCCCGGATATATCCGCAACTGCTTTCCACTGTCCGGGATTTCCTGCACCCAGACCAACGGAAATGTTATTGTCTACTGCTTCCTGATATCGTTTCATATCCTCCGCCGCTTGTTGGGTATCCGGATAATTTGCGGACAAAATTCCAACTGCAACGTGACCCTCAGCAGCCTCATAGATTGCTTTAGCATTGTCAACAGAATTTGTCAGGCAGTTTAAGCAGACTCTTCCTTTGTAAAAATTTAATCCTTCCATCCCTTACTTCCCTCCATTTGCTGATTTGTGAATCTCTTTAAGCCTCTGCTCAATGATATCCAGTTCTTTATCACTGTTTAAAGGCCTGGGATCAATTGCGATGGAACCAATATTTGCCTGATAATCTCTTGTAAATACAGCTACATCTCCCCGCTGCAGCTCTCTTACCACATCTTTGGCATTCATCCCGTAAAGCTGGGGATTAAAATCAATTTTACAGCGGAATATTTCTCTTCCCGCCTCATCCTTAATAATTGATGTTTTACAGCCTGGTATCTCCCCTACACAGGCTGCAAACCGTTCCAGCTCTTCTTTGGAGACAGGACTTGTCTTTTCCCCTGCAATATATTCCTGCACTGCCTTTACAAGTCCCATGGTGCACTCTTTCCCTACTTTCATGGCTCTGCCAATGCCTTTGTACTGAAGTCTCATGTTGTCTGCCAGTTCCCTTGTCTTACAGGCAGCAAAACCGCTGGTTGGCCCTTCTATGGCTTTTGCACCGCTGTAGCATACAAAGTCGGCGCCCATGGCTGCATAGATTTTTAAATCTTCTTCTGCTGCTGCATCCACGATACACGGGATCCCCAGACGACCTGCCAGCTCGATTACAGATCTGGCATCTGGCATATCCTTCTGAACGCAGTGATGGGATTTCACAAAAAGAATGGCAAGTGTATCCTCTGTTACTGCCTGTTCTATATCTTCAACAGAAGCACCATTGGAATATCCGGCCTCTACGATTTTTCCTCCTGCAATCTGCACCATTTCTGCAACAGGAGCACCGAAATCCACGTTCTGCCCTTTTAAGAGAATTACTTCCCTTCTAGAAACAGAAGGCAGAAGGTCGTAAAGGTGCTTCACTTTCTGTAAATTACCTTCGCAGATTAACGAAGCTACTGCCAGTGCGATTCCTGCGGAGGCACTGGATGTAACACAGGCATCCGCAGTTCCAATGAGATTCCCAATTTTTCTGCCTGCATAAACATAGAGATCATCAATTACCACATAGTTGCCGGCTGCCTCCACAAGTGTTTCCCCCACACCTTTCGATATGGTGGAAACACCCAGCTTTGTCATTCTCCCGGAGGCATTAATCACGGCCTGCAGACCGTTTTTACTGTATATGTTTTCCATGATTGCTCCTTAAAGACCATTAAAGAATTCCAAGCAGAGAAGTAATGACAGATACTGCCACGACTGTAAGCAGAATTCTGTTATAATACGGTCCTTTCTTTCTAAGATAATAATAGATGATAAACACGGCTGCGAGAGGAAGAAGTCCTGGTGCTACCGTATTCAATATGTCCTGAACCACAATCTGCGTTCCGCTGGAAAAACCAAACTTAAGCGGAGTGGATATGGTAACGTAACTTGCGGATAATGCCCCCATCATGGTAAGACCGATGACATTTGCAGTGAAAATAATTGATTTCATCTTGCCGCCGTGAAGCAGTGACACCACTGACTTTTTACCTAACGTGTAGCCATTATGAATCAGCCAGTAAGCAATGGCAATGGTAATCGCGGGGTAGAGAATCAGAGGCAGTATCCCTCCCAGTGCAGAACCGCTGCTTGCAAATGGAAGAAAAATAGAAATAATGATCGGCATGATTGCTGCCCATACAATCGCATCTCCCATTCCTGCAATCGGTCCCATCAGTCCGGTTTTAATACCTGTAATTGCCTCATCTGTTACATTCTCTCCATTGGCTTTCTGCTCTTCCATAGAAATGGCAATTCCCTGAATGATTGCTCCGAAGATTCCTTCCGTGTTAAAGAAAACCAGATGGCGTTTTAAGGCTGCACTCAGTTCCTCGTCTGTATCATACAGCTTCTTTAAAACCGGCGTCATGGACGCACAGAATACAAGACTCTGCAGACGCTCATAGGAATTGGAAAGTTCTGCGCCGGCATAATAAATCCACATAGATTTGGTAATATCTTTTTTATTCAGTTTTTTTACCTTTGTCTGCTCTCCCATCTTAAATCGCCTCCTCCTTTATCTGGAATAAACCTAACAGCAATGCAACGCAGGTTGCGAAAATTGCTACAGCCATAGTATCAAGCTTTAAGTACATAACTGCAAAAAATCCTGTTATAAAGAACGGTATCAGTGATTTCTTACCAATCACGGATAAGGTAATTGCAAAACCAAGAGCCGGAAGAATTCCTCCCATGATTTCAAAGGAATGCATCAGCCACTGAGGAAGAACCGCAATCAGCTTCTCTACTGCTGTAACACCAAAATAGTCAATAGCAAACACAATTGGAAAACGGATTACCAGACCTGCGATTGCCGGGTAAAGAAACGCTGCCCGTAAAATCCCTTTCGTATCCGCTTTTTCCGCATAACGGTCTGCCATATGAACCCAGACTGCATTGGTACTTCTTCTTAACTGATCCACAAATACTCCAATGACTCCAAATGGAATCGCCAAAGCAATGGCTACTTCGGGACTCATATTGGACATTACTCCAAGAGGAATAGCGATACATCCTGCAAGCGCAGGATCACTGGGTACATTACCGCCGGGAGTAGATGTAACCCCTAAATAAACCAGCTGAAGTCCTGCACCAATCTTCATCGCCAGAGGCATATTTCCCGTCAGAAGCCCTACAAAAACACCAATGACTACCGGCTGAAGAAGCATGGAAGAAAAGGTATAACCAAATCTCAAACGACAGAACCAGTAATAGAACCCCATACATACAGCTAACATCAACACACTCATAGCATACTCTCCTTAGTTATTGTATTTTTTTAAAATAGTGTGAAAATCCTGCGGTACATCTTCCGGAATTGTCTGGAAGATAATCTTTACTCCTGCCTCCTGTAACGAAATCAACTTTTCCACATCTGCATCATCCAAGGTGATATTCTGAAATACCACTTTCCGGTTAGGAGCTCCCCCAAGCCCTCCTACCTGAATATCAGTGACCTTTATTCCTCCATCGTATACTTCCTTCATGCTTTCTAAATCCGGAAGCAGTAAAAGTACCCGGCCGCTGCCAAACTGGTCTTCATTCCAATTCTTTACTGCATCTGCCCTGCTTAAGCATTCTACCTTAACCCCTGCAGGTGCAGACATTAAGTAGATCTCCAGCATAAATTCATCCGCAGCCAGACTGTCACTTACTACAACAATCCGATTGGCTTTTGACTGATTGACCCATTTGGTCATAACCTGTCCATGGATCAATCTGCTGTCAATTCTGCATAATACAATTTCTGCCATTTTAGCTCTCCTTCTTTCCCATTGACTTTGTGACCTCACTGATTACATCAATAATTGATGACTGCCCCTGCTGCAAAACCACATCAAAGTTGCAATCCCCGGTGTACTGGATCTGGGTACAGGCCTCAATCATGAGTGGAGCATTCAGTCCTGAAACCACCTTAATATTCCGCTCCCGTCCGATTTTTGCACCTGCATTGGTGGTTGTTCCGCCAAATACATCCGTAAAAATCAGGGATTTTTCCGGCATTCCGGCTGCATATTCATCCACCTTGGCGTAATACTCAGCAAACGTAACTTCAGGAAGAAGCGGGATCTCATGAACAAAACCAACGCTTCCCATAATCATTTTCAGACTTTCCGTCAGCGCCTTTCCCCAGCCTCCGTGAGTTAAGAGCAAAATCTGCGGTTTCTCCATATCGTACCTCCTCGTATAACATATTTTTAATCCCTTTGTAATTCGAATTGTAGCATACTACATTTTTTATGTCAATATTGTATTTATATTATTTTCACAATTTATTTTATGTATTATACTACTTTTTTTGTAATTATAGCTTTTTTAATGAAGGAATATTGTATTTTAAATTAGAAATATGATATAATTGATTTGAAATTCACTACATAACCGCTACAAAAATAACAATACGGCTTTCCAATTTGGAAAGATTGAAAGGAAGAATATACCATAAATGGAAGAAAACTATGAACTGTTTACATTAATGGCCCGCATTGACGGCATGTCCAACCAGTTCACTAAAACGGATTGGAAAATCGTGCAATACATTAAAAAATCCACAATGAAATTTATTGAACTCAGTGCCCAGGAGCTGGCAAAGGAGATTGGAACTTCGGATGCCAGCATTATCCGTTTTGCCCAGAAAGTAGGGTACTCCGGATTGAACGAATTAAAATATACCATGCAGAAGGAAATTGATAAAAGTTCTTCTTCTGTCAATCATTCTGATTATTCGGCTCTGCTCAATGACTACAAGATGCTCTTAGACAGCCTTTTTCATCTAACCAACCCATCAGACATTAACCACACCAGAGAGCTGATGTTAAAAGCAAGAAGGATTTTTATTATTGGTCTTAACTTTAATCAGAATACTGCCGAGATTATTACTCACAAATTTATGACTCTGGGTCTTACCGTACAGGCACTTACCAACTATGATACACTCAAGTTATATCAAAGCCTCTCTCAGGAGAGTGATCTCTTTATCACGTTATCTCTCTCCGGCAATCATAAGCAGCTGGCTTCCATACTGGCTGATTTTAAAAAAAACGGCAGCGATATTCTGCTCATAACCAATTATGAGAAATCCCTGTGTTCTCCCTATGCCAGCATCATTCTGCTGATACCAAAAACTGACCTGCTTCTTAGCAGCAACATTATAAGCAGAGAAATCCTCATACTGGTACTTTTCGATTTGCTGTTTCATAATTTTCTGACTGAAGATGTAAAATCGTTTCAGTCATTCCAAAAGGCTGCATCCTACTCTAAATTAAACAGTGATGACACGCGGGACGGACTGAGAAAATTCATGGATCTCCTCTAGTCTGCAAAAAACCCGGAAATCAGCCAGACCACCTTATGATGACTGATTTATTCTGATAAATAATGCAAAAAAGGGAAACACTATCTATCACTGGTCAACTGCAACATAAAAAGTAAATTTAGGAGAAAAATAATGCAAAAAGAATACTTATTGGAATCCAATGAAGTCTTAATCCAGCTTGAGACATCTCCTCAAGGGCTCACCCAGGCCCAGGCCGACGAACGGCAGGGTAAATACGGGTTAAATAAATTAAAAGAAGGAAAGCAGACAAGTCTCTTCAAAAAATTTATAAAAGAGCTTTCTAATTTTATGACAATTGTTCTGATTGCAGCCGCAGTTATTTCCGGAGTTACCTCCCTTTATGAAGGGGAAAGCATGATTGATACAGTTATAATCCTGCTAGTCGTCATTATTAATGCCATTTTGGGTGTTTATCAGGAGTCCAAAGCTGAATCTGCCATAGCTTCCTTACAGGAAATGACTGCTGCCACATCAAAAGTCATTCGAAATGATAAACTTGAGATCATCCGCTCAGAACTGCTGGTACCTGGTGACATCATCGTTCTGGAGGCAGGCGATTCAGTCCCCGCTGATTCCAGGGTTTTGGAGAGCGCCAGCTTAAAAGCAGAAGAAGCCGCACTGACAGGTGAATCGGTATCTGTCTCTAAAATCAGTGATGTGATAAATGCTGAAAAGGGAGAGGTTGGGCTGGCAGACAGAAAAAACATGATCTATACCGGTTCTACTATCGTTTACGGCAGGGGAAAAGCCGTAGTCTGCCACACAGGAATGGAAACCGAGATCGGTCATATTGCAGATGCCCTTAATACAGCAAAAGACGAGGAAACACCTCTTCAGATCAAATTAAACCAGCTCTCCAAGGTGCTGTCCATCATGGTTCTGGTGATTTGTGCCTTAATGTTTGCTGTAAATATTATAAGAATTACAGCATCAGGAAACAGCCCACGGCTGGAAGAAATGGTTGACACCTTTATGATTGCTGTTTCTCTGGCAGTTGCCGCCATTCCGGAAGGACTGGCAGCGGTGGTTACCATACTGCTGTCCATAGGAGTAACAAAGATGTCACGCAAGCACGCAATTGTCAGAAAACTGACAGCCGTAGAAACCTTAGGCTGCACCCAGATTATCTGTTCTGACAAGACCGGAACCTTAACACAGAATAAGATGACCGTAGTGGAACACTCATCTTTTGATGATAACCTTCTTATGACCGCCATGGCACTCTGTTCTGATGCCGTGCTTGACCCGGAAAGCCATCAGGCAGTAGGCGAACCTACAGAATGCGCTCTGGTAAATGATGCAAATAAATACAACCTGTCAAAAACCGATCTGACTAAAGATTATGAGCGAATTGGTGAAGCACCATTTGATTCCGTTCGAAAAATGATGTCTACCGTTCACAAAAAGAAAGACGGCAGCATAATCCAGTTCACAAAGGGCGCACCTGACGAAGTCCTGAAACGCTGCAGCAAGGCATATATGAAAGGCAGCATTGTAAACATGACCGACGACATCCGTCAGGATATTATACAGGCAAACAAAGCCATGGCCGACCGGGCACTTCGCGTATTATGCGCTTCTATGCGGGAATGGCAGGATAAGCCACCTTCCTTCACTCCTGAAGTTCTGGAAAATGACCTGATCTACCTGGGACTATCCGGTATGATCGATCCGGTCCGTCCGGAAGTCAAAGCAGCCATCAAAGAATGCCAGAGTGCCAGCATCCGTCCGATTATGATCACCGGTGACCATAAGGCGACTGCTGTAGCCATCGCAAAGGAGCTGGGCATTCTCGAAAATGAAAGCATGGCCATCACAGGCGGAGAGCTGGAAAAATTAACAGACGAGGAGCTGGAAAAACGGATTACGGGGCTTTCTGTCTATGCCAGAGTACAGCCCGAGCATAAAGTCCGCATTGTGAAAACATGGAAAAAGCTCTCAAAAGTAACTGCCATGACCGGCGATGGAGTCAACGACGCTCCTGCCATCAAGGAAGCGGATATTGGAGTGGGAATGGGCATCACTGGAACTGATGTCACCAAAGACGTTGCAGATATGGTTCTGGCTGACGATAATTTCGCCACCATTGTTGCCGCAGTAGCCGAAGGCCGAAGAATCTATGATAATATAAGAAAAGCAATCCAGTTTCTGCTTTCGTCCAATCTGGCAGAAGTAATCGCCGTATTTTCCGCCAGCCTCATGGGCTTCACCATCTTAAAGCCGGTTCATTTACTGTGGATTAATCTGATCACCGATGGCTTTCCTGCTATCGGACTTGGCATGGAAGCAGAAGAGGCCGATATCATGAAACGGGCGCCTCGTGACCCGAAAGACAGTATATTTGCAGGTGGTGTAGGTGTTGAAATTGCTTTTCAGGGATTTGTGATCGCATTCCTGACTCTGGCAGCGTATTTTATCGGACACTACTTAGAAAGCGGGGTGTGGGAAATTGCGAAAAGCGCAGACGGCATGACAATGGCTTTTCTTACCCTGTCACTGCTCGAGATGTTTCACTCCTTTAACATGCGATCGAGATATAACTCTATCTTTACCTTGAAAACGAAAAATGGATTTTTAAATGGTTCCCTGCTTCTGTCTTTTGTTTTGACAACTTCTGTTATTTACGTTCCATTTTTAAGGAGAGCATTCTCTTTCGAGCATATCTCACTTATGGAATATGCGGTAGCCGTACTGATCTCTGTTTTAATTATACCGATTATGGAAATTGTAAAACGGTTTAAACGCAAATAATAATGGGCTTCCGGATTTGTCCCGTTCTATCTAAAAGGGCCGAATCCGGCGGCCCATTTTTTACTCACCTGGATATTCAAATACCGATGTATCCTTCTATAGGAATGTTTGATTTTCCTTCTTTCTCATACCTGCACGATTGAATACAGTACGTAAAACGGGCAGCCGCAGACCGGCTGTTCTGGCCTTTTTGGGGCAGATCTTCACACAGGCATAACAGCGAAGGCACTTATTTTCACTGATTTCCAAGGTCTCGGAGTCAATAGCGCCCACCGGACATTTTCGGACGCAGGCTCCGCAATTATTGCAGGCAGTCCTGTTATTTATCCGGGGCTGCCTTACCAGAAGCCGTGTACCCGAATCCGGAAGTTTTGTTATAAATCCAGGCAATGTACATTTAGGTATTTCAGGGCACTTAGAGTCACCAGTATCTATTTTTTTCTGAATATTTACGGCAAAAGTCCGGGCCTCCCGTATATCTGATTCATCCGGTCTTCCATAAGCGACCGGAGCTTCTCTGGAGGCATAGGTATGCTGACCTATGAATGCCCCGGCAGCAATTAATCTGAAATGGTTCGTCTCTGCAAAACGTTTCCATTGCTCCAGGCTGATACCAAATCCTATATTTCCATAAACGGATATTGCTGCCAGGTATGTTCCATTTCCTTGAACATTCTTTATATAATCATACAGAAAATCAGGAATTCTTTCCCCGTAAACAGGAATCGCCGCAATCACTAAATCGCAATCTATTTCAATTGCGTCTTTTCGTTTCTCTGGCAGAGTTATATCAGTAAAATGCACTTCACCTCTTAAACCTTTTGAAATTGCTGTGACTATTGCTTTTGTTGTACCTGTTGCAGAAAAATAAATAATTTCAGTTTTCATAATTTGTATTCCGTTTCCCCTATTTCTATTTTTTTATTCTCCGGCCAGACGATTTCATAAATTCCATCATTCCCGTCTCGGGTGAGCATGAGAGGTTACACTGCCAGTCTCAGATTATAGCAATCTTCCACAAGCTCTAAGGGCAGATCTTTTACAATCTCAAGTTTCTGGCTGTGTGGGATATAGCTATATATTTGTATCTTTTGTTTTGAAAAATCAACTTCTAAAAAATAAAAAACTCCCTTGTTCCAGATTGGCCGCTCTTCAAAAACATTCTCTTTTAATTTAAATGGGCTGCATACATTTCCCTCTGGATAGTGTATTAAATGACACACCATACCAGGATATTTATTTCCTGATTTAACAATTTCCTCTGCCTCATATAAATCACAGTTCTGTTTGCTTTCTCTGCAATAACATTCAGCACCCTCTTTAATTATTTATTTTCTCAAAATTATCATTCCATGTAAACTATATCCTAACAGACTTTTATCCTCACACGTTTTTAAATGAAACTGGTACCACCGATTGAAATTATCATCAGAAGCCGTATCAAACTTACCGGAAAGTAAGTAGTTTATCCCGTCAGCTGCGAAGTGAGTAACTATCCGGGTATGAAAATTCAAAGCCATTTCCTCCATTTGCATAGGAGTCATATACATGAATAGTCCATCTGATGTTTTGTTTTCAAACCACTTCTCCGCCTCATCCATATTTTGTAAATTATCACCCAGACCAGCAATTACACCGGCCATTGCATTGATATAAGAAACTGCCAGCAATCCACCCGGCTTTAATACACGGAGACATTCTTTCATTATGCTTGATCTCATTTCATTATCAATATGATAAAATGCCCCCATACATAAAACAGTATCAAAGCTTTCACTCTTTAACTGCGAAAGATCAAGCATGCTTCCAACATAGATATCATTTAATACGGGATTACTTTTTTGCTTCTCCCTGATAATATCAACATTTTCAGGCACTATATCTCCGGCAATTACCTTATAACCCATCTCAGCTAATGGAAATGCATAATTCCCAGTCCCGGCACAGCCATCCAATACAAAGGAGCCTTTTTTTATCCATTTCGTTAGATAATGCATACTGGTCAGCCATTCAATCTTGTGACTGTTATTCCGAAACAACCTGCCTTCTTCATCATATACTTTGTAATAATTTATTATATCCTGGTTCATCAGCTTCCCCCCACGATCTGTTCTTTCCTGTCATTGTGTGACTTCCAGATAGTAACATATCTTATCGTTCTTTTCCCGCTGCTTTTGCCATGTATTTTCAATAGCATTCTTAACATTTTTGGCATCCAGAAAGTCTGTTCCCCTTTTTTTACAATGCTCTGCAAGCAGTTCATCGCTTATATCCAGATAAACAATCACTTCACAATCCAGAAGTATCAGAGAAAATAATGGATGACCCGCTTTAACTGCCACTCTTTCTTTCACAAGCCTGCCTGCAAAATCTCCAATCTCCTTCGTCCATGGTTTTTGACAGATAAATGCTTCTTCATCCCTGGTTAATTGAGGCCACAATTCCTCATCCATATCCGCGGTACCAGGAATCTTCTGTTTTAATGTAGACTTACCACAGCAAGTAGTTGCTAATATACAAATTCGCTGCATTTTATGTTTCTCAAATATTGCCATTAATGAGTCTATAATATTTAATGAGTCTGTTTTTATTTCCATTACTCCCCCCTCTATGTATCCAAACGCAACGCCTATGGCTTCCTTGCAAGCTGTAAATCCATCGTATCGTATATAGTAATTTTACCGCCCAAATTATTTATCGCAGCCTCTATTTCTGAAAAGAACTTTATTCTTGTACATTTATCGATAGCTATGTGGTCGGAATAAGTTCCAAGCAGAAATGTGTATTCTTTTGCAGTAAAGGTTCTAGTTCTATGATATAATTTATAACCAATATCAATAAAACCGTATTTCCGGGCTATTTCAGCACGGTTTTCAGCATCTGATTCACTGTATTCAACATTATTTAGCTTTCCTGGCATATAGACAGAATAAATCTTTTGAAGAGCTTCATGAATCTCTTCCCGCCCTTTATCTTTAAACGAATGATTGGCAAAACGTGCAAAAGTACCACCGCTTTTTAATAGTTTGTATACTTTTGTATAACCAATCTCCTCAGGTATCCAATGAAACGCTGATGCTGAATATATTAAATCGCATGTATTCTCATCGCATTTAAAATCCTCAAACTTTGCCGTAACCGCCGAAAAATTGGAGTACCCGTTGAATTTTCTACGACATAGTTCTGTAAAGTTTGATCCATATTCCACAGCTGTCAGGTTACATCCCGTTTCCAAAATCGGCAGTGTCGCCTGACCGCCACCAATTCCAACTTCTACAACCTTACTCGCCTTATTAATTGGAATATATTTAAAAATATCTTTGTACAACTCCGGAACATATCCAGGACGCAATTTTTCATACGTTTCAGCTACCGTATCTACCACACCATTCAATCAGTTGATCCAAATCGGGCCGGACCGATTTGTCGAGCATTCTTTCATACATAGACGGAAACCTCATTTCTTACATCTAATCATTATTTAGTGCTGTTAAGTTATTGCTCTGTTTCTTTCATTATAACGTATATCATATTTTGTTCAACCAAATTGATAAAATTAAATATCCCATTGGCGAACAAAGAAAAGCGGTCAGACAGATTGCCACTACTGCCTGACCGCGCTTTAATTTTCCAGTTCATCTGCACTACAGTAAATCAAAAGATCACTACTCAGTTCTTTCTTATAAAAAATAGCCTACAATAGATGACATAAACCCCAGTATTGCTACTAAACAAATTTTAAAAATCAGATTGGTTCTGTCCTCTTTCTTATAATTCTTCTTTACCCAGATAAGCATAGAAATGTAATATATAGCGAAAAACAGCGTTATTGCTATTGTTCCCCACAATACCCGCAATTGTAATTCGGAGTTTAATTCCCGTCTCCAATCTGCAAAACGAAAGCACAGAAAGATAAACATTTCAAAGATGCATGGTGGAATAATTCCAATTGGAGACAGAATAAAAGTTTCATTTTTATTCATTATTAAATCCTCATTTCTAGCATGTATTGATTAGCCACCAACAGACTGATGATACTCTGTCCTTGTATCAACAAGATGATTGCCTGTATCATATGACTTTATTGTTTCATGATAGCAGTGAGTATAATATACGTTATCATATGAAAAATATACCTCATATAATTTTTGATTAACTACCATCTTATAAGGAGAAACAGCCGCCGCGATAGTATATATATAACCACCAATAGCTAAAGCAGTCCCGCCCGGTAGTCCTAAAGCGCTTATTATAAGACCAGCAGCTGTACTGGCACCACCTACAATAATCTGTTGTTCCTTTTTTAACAAAACCAACCTTCTTCATTAAATTATGATTCATTAATTATTCCTTTCCAGACTAAATTTATCAGTTTCAATGTACTATCTGCATAAATACCACCTCCCAATTTTATAGACAAACTACTCGTTCTCTGTTTTTAGTATAATGCAGATTATAAGTTTTACAACCATAGTGCCAATATTATACATGTTAAGTACCAATATTAGCACTTTATCCCATCATTCCTTACTAACACCTCAAAACAATGAGACTGGAATATTACGGAAAGACATACTGAGCAATTAAAAGATAATTGGCTTCCCTATGCTTGCTGCATTTGTTTTGATAGGTTCATTTTTGAATAATTAGGGAAGATGTCCAATCTGCAATGATTTAACTCATTATTTTTATGAAAAAGGATTTTCCGGTTTTAGGGGATTTTATATGATGAATGAGGATACATTAAAAGCCTTTACAATGGTTCATGATGCCCATAAAAGCGTACAAGAGTTCATCTCTCGCTGTATTTCACTTGTTGAAGAAAAAGGTGAATTTGAAATCGCCCCGATGACGGGTAATAATACATTTCGTAGATGGAACATCGGCAAACACTCTAATGCATGGTCATATACTGACTTTATTATTATATTTCAACAATAAAGTGATGCTAAGTTGCGGAATGGTTATCGTGATGGTGCTATTAGCGAGAAAAAATAATCTGGAAACATATGATATAGTATAATTTTAAAAGATAGATGTTGCTGCTCTTAAACAGTACAACACCTATCTGATTTATTCTTCAATGGGATACCTGACACCGGTGTAATACAGAATGATTACCCTTAAAAAAGTTGTCTAGAAAACTATTGATAATCCACCTTTCAGAGTATATGGATGACCATGCATAGAACACTAAATATTATCACGTTACAGTAGCTGGTTCTTTAAATCATGGCATTCACAAAAAATAGTGAAGTTTTTCATATTATGTCTCCCTATTCATCATTTAGAAAATAGTGTATTATAATAAATGACTCAGTCAACTTCTCATTATAGCTATAATGTATATAAATATGCAATACTCTATCAATAACTAATTATATACCATATTAATCAAAATTTCCATCTTTAACCAGCTTGTCTTAAAAGCATTCCCGCACAGACCATTTCCATTTCCCTATCCTCAACACCTCAGCCTATTTATTTCCATCAAAAAAAAGACGGTATTAAAGAATTCGAAAAATGTGCGAAAATGTTCCAGTCTTGGAGAATAGAAATCTTAGATGCCTTTAAATATGGCATAAAAAACGGCGTTACAGAAGGATTTAACAATAAGATTAAGGTATTAAAACGAAGTTCTTATAGGCTTATTTGGCATGCCCAAAAACAGCATACAGTAGTATGAACCATTGAAACAGCTCTAAACGTTAGAAAGGAGCGGGATTCATAGGAATCCCACCCCAACTATTGACAAAGAGCAAAAAGACCCCACACTCTCATGTGAAGTCTTTCTATATCACGAAACTCTCTCCCCAGCCAGTAAACCGCCCGGAAATATCATCCCGTTTTGAGTAAATTTTGAGTAAAACTCTCTTACCCAGCTGGCAAACCCTTATAAAATAAGGATTTACTCCATTGTATAAGGCATAAGAGCGATATGTCTAGCTCTTTTGATTGCAACAGTCAGTGCTCTCTGATGCTTTGCACAGTTGCCAGTGATACGTCTGGGAAGGATTTTTCCTCTTTCAGACACGTATCTTTTTAATTTATTTACATCTTTATAATCGATAACGCCATTCTTCTCGCCGCAGAATACGCAGACTTTTTTTCTTCTACGCATGCCGCCTCTTCTCATTCTTGGGCCGTCAGCTTTATCATTTCTGTTAAATGCCATTGGTATACCTCCTGTTAGATTTAGTTGAATGGTAGTCCTTCGTCTTCGACTCCATCCGGAATATTCATAAATCCATCGCCGACTGCACTGGAAGGAGCAGGTCTTGAGGTTGGCTGATAGCCTCCGCCTTCGCCTGATCCGCTGCCCTTGCTGTCTGCGAATTCCTGATCTTCTACAACGATATCAGTTGTATATACTTTTACGCCGTCTTTGTTCGTATAACTTCCAGTCTGGATCCTTCCGGAAATCAGTACTCTCATACCCTGGCGGAAATACTTCTCAGCAAATTCACCTGCTCTGTCAAATGCAACGCAGTTGATGAAATCAGCCGTCTGCTCATTGCCGTCCTGACTTCTGCGGCTTCTACGATCAACTGCAAGGGTATACCTTGCGATGGCCATAGTACGCTCGCCCTGAGAATATCTTACTTCTGGATCACGGGTCAATCTGCCCATAAGGATTACTCTGTTCATACGATCACGCTTTCTTTATCTATTATGCTTCTTGTTTCACGCATAAGTATCTGATAACCGGCTCCATAATACGAATGTTTTCTTCTAATTCGTTAGGTGTTGTGGACGCGCCATCAAATTTGATGAAGTAGTAGAATCCTTCTTTCATTTTCTGAATTTCGTAAGCTAATCTCTTCTTACCCCATTCATCAACGCCAGTTACAGTGCCGCCAAAACGAGTAATGTAACCATTAATTTTTTCCATGGCAGCTGCTCTCTCTTCATCTTCCAGCTTTGCGTTCAGAACAACGGTTAATTCATATTTGTTCATGCTTGTTTACCTCCTTGTGGTCTCTGGCCCCTGTCTTCAGTTACAGGAGCAAGGATTAATATATGTCACGGTACAATATTATACCGTAACTCTTTAATAAAAGCAAGTCCTTTTCCCACTTTCATTGTTTTTTCTTGTCATATGGACATTTTATGACTTTGGCTGTCCATCTTTTCCCTTAAGTCCCCTGGTATTCTTCTCTACCAGCTTCCTGGAAACCATTATCTGATGACCGCAGCCCATGCATTTTAAGCGAAAATCTGCTCCGACACGCAGAATTTCCCACTCCTGACTTCCGCATGGATGCTGCTTTTTTAATTTTACAACATCTCCAACTTCATAGATCATACATACACCTGTCCTATCCGCTCAGTCTCACCATTCAATAAACAGCTATTTTAATATATTATCGATTTCCTTCAGTTCCTGTCCGGTAAATGACAGATTCTTTAAGCAGGCGGTATTATCCTCTAATTGTCTTACGCTGCTGGCTCCTATTAAAACTGAAGTGACTGCAGGTTCCCGCAGTACCCAGGAGAGAGCCATCTGCGCCAGTGTCTGACCTCTGTTTCCAGCCAGTTCATGTAGTTTTCTGATCTGTCCAAGCCTTTCTTCCGTCAGATAACGGCCACCAATGGTAGTTCCTTTTCTGGCTGCTCTGGAATCCGCCGGAATGCCATTTAAATAACGATTCGTCAACGCGCCCTGTGCAAGCGGACTGTAGCAGATGCAGCCAGTTCCCTGTTCCAGTAAGGCTCCAAACAGGCCTTCCTCTGCGCCACGTTCCAGCATGTTGTATCTTGGCTGGTCAATGAGGCATGGTACTCCCATGTCCCGTAATATGGAAATAGCTTTTACGGCTTCCTGTTCTCCGTAATTGGATATTCCTGCATAGAGAGCCTTTCCCTGCTTCACAATGTCAGCCAGTGCTCCCATGGTCTCCTCAAGAGGAGTCTCCGGATCTGGCCGGTGATGGTAGAAAATATCAACGTATTCCAGTCCCATGCGGTTCAGGCTCTGATCCAGACTGGACATGAGGTATTTCCTGGATCCCCAGTTACCATAGGGTCCCGGCCACATATCATATCCGGCTTTTGTAGAAATAATCAGTTCATCCCTGTATGGAAACAGATCACTCTTTAAAATCTTACCAAAGTTTTCCTCTGCTTTTCCAGGTGCCGGAAATCCATAATTGTTTGCCAGGTCAAAATGGGTGATTCCCATATCAAATGCTTTCAGAAGAATCTCTCTTTGTTCTGGCAGCTGCTTCTCCAGCCCGAAATTCTGCCATAATCCAAGAGAAACCATGGGGAGCATGATTCCGCTTCTTCCGCAACGCTTATATTTCATTGTGTTATATCTGTCTTCTGCTGCCTGATACATCGTTTTACTCTCCTTCTTCTCCTGAAACGCTTTTAAATGCCAACTGCCCGGGAAAGTACTTCCCCGATGCTGCCGCTGATCACCAGATCCGCTTTGTCATCCATTGGAGTGACGGTTTTATTAATAAGCACCATTCTTTTACCCCTGTAATAATCGATCAGTCCGGCTGCCGGATAGACCGTAAGTGATGTTCCGCCTACAATGAGCAAATCCGCCTGGGAAATGGAAGCCACCGAGCGGCTGATCACATCTTCATCAAGACCCTCTTCATACAGCACTACATCCGGCTTGATAATCCCTTTGCAGCTGCATCTTGGGACCCCATCTTCCCCCATGGAAGAAAGCATCTCTTCCAATGTAAAAAACTTCATACATCTGGTACAATGATTTCTCCTGACCGATCCATGAAGCTCCAGCACATTCTTACTGCCGGCTGCCTGATGCAGTCCGTCGATATTCTGAGTCACAACCGCCTTTAATTTTCCCATCTCCTCCAGCTTTGCAAGGGCTAAATGAGCCGCATTGGGTTTTGCTTCGGGATACAGCATCTTATTTTTGTAAAAACGGTAAAACTCTCCTGGATTGAAACGGTAAAAGCTATGGCTGATGATGGTTTCCGGAGGATACTGATACTCCTGATGATAGAGCCCGTCCACGCCCCTGAAATCAGGAATATTGCTTTCTGTGGATACGCCTGCTCCGCCAAAAAATACAATATTTTGGCTCTCACTGATCCAGTCCTTTAACAGACTTTGTTCATTCATCTTCTTATCCCTCCAATATGCAGGGCGGATTCAGCTGAATCCGCCCCAAACTGATCTCCAGTAAAGAAAAATCAGGTTATTTCATCAAAATATACACCATCTAAAGGTCTGATCCGTTCAACCATTGATTGACGGTTTTCCGGCACCTCCGGCTTTCCGTATCCGAAAAGCCAGGAAGTCAGTTCACTGATTCCCATGGACAGATGAGGTTTTATTTTATTATTCTCAGATACCGGGGTCATATCAGAACCGTCTTTTTTAAGTTTCCAGAGAAATACACCGCTGTTCTGCCGTATAAACTCATCCTTTACTTCAATAAACAGCTCCATCTCGCTGACTGGGCAGTCTTCTTTCAGCCGGATCACTTTTACAAACTGCTCCAGATGAATGATGCGGCCCATAACAGCAGGTCTTAAGCTGCCGACTTCCTTCACATAATCATCAAGAACAATTAGTTCTCTCTGTGTTTGAGCAAGTTCTCCGTAATAAGCCCAGACACCTGCCAGCCGCTCCCTCTCATCTCTGGTAAACAAAAAGAGCATATCTCCTCTGTCGCTTCTTACCTCTCTGCATAAATTCCGGTAATACTCCTCATCTCTGTGAGCATATACCTCATACTTCTTTTCCAGCTGACGGCCTACAAATCTGGCAGCCTCTCTGCTGTCATCCGACCGTTCCATAAACGCACGGCGGCTTAACTGGGTCCTGCCTTTTTCATTGAGCACACGTTCCGGCAGATCACAGATATAGGTAAAATCAAAGGGATGATAGATAGCAGGATTAGCCGGAACCAGAAAGGAAAATTCCATACGTTCCATATACATATCCAAAAAGCACCGGTTTAACAGCCTTTTCATATAGCCCTGGTGCCTGAATGCCGGATCCGTAGCAACTCCAGCAATATAATCCACCTTCCATATGCGGTCCTTTACCACCACATCATAAGGATTCCGATGAAGCATTGCAGCTAAATGATCTGCGCTCCATGCGGTTAATATTTTATTCTTCCGGACTCTGTCCGAATAATAATAATCCAGAAAGCTCTTGGAATCTTCTGAAAAAACATTTTCCCATAATGCCCGGCTTTCACTTTTTTCTTCCTGCTTCAAATACCGTACCATAGTTAGAAACCCTTCTGTACTACCGCGTATTTTCTTGCAAAATCAATTGGATAATAGGACATCTTCGCTCTTCTTAAGCCTTCCATGCCCACATCGTCTTCCCGGTTCACCAGTAGTAACTCTTCCGGATATGCATGTGTGATAAACTGCTGGTTAATAAACTGATAGAGACCTTTTACATTAGGATCGGCCTTTTCAATATGAATGACTGCCATTTTTTCAAATGGGTTGTAGCTTCCTATAGTGAAGGCCTTTAATACACCGTCTATAAATACGCCTGACATTCTTACATTTAAAAAGGCGCAGTTCTTTAAGATACTGTGAATACCCATAACTTCGTAATCCAGCTGACGGGCAAATTCCGCAGCCTCAACCTTATTCTCCCACCATTCATTTAAGAACTCCACTACACTGTCCCTGTCTGAGCAGCACAGCGTCCGGTATTCGTATCTTCCGTCATATTCCTTTAAAAAGGAATTCAGATGATTCTTCTTTTTATGAAGCTTTTTCCCGGATAATGTCCTTAATGCTTCGGCACTATAAAGATAATCCTTTAAATCCTCTACTTCTTTTACCTCAAACTGGCCGGGATCCAGATTTAAATACTGAATAGCTGCTTCATCCGCCAGAGAGATCCGAAGGGGCTTGTTTAATACTTTATTAAAATAATCCACCATTTCGTTAAAATAATAAGGAAGATCTTCTTCCCTGCACATCGGCATGGCTGTAAATGGCTGGCCATCCTTTTCCATTAAAAACTGAAGCGCCTTGTTATCACTGATTGCGTATTTCACATGATAGTACTCTCTCCAGATAAAACAATCCAGATACACACTGTCACAGGTCTTATTTGGCCGTAAGGCGTAAAATGGAGCCATCTTTTCAACATCGATCGCCTCGATCGGCTTAAATTGTAAACTCATAATTATTCCCTTCTATATTTTATCACTAGCTTTTCTTAATAAAATCAGCATTACACTTGGGACAATGAATTTTTATCTTTCCTTTTCCTCTTGGTATCCTGATTTTCTGTCCGCAGTCAGGGCACTTATATATATGAAACTTCACTGCCTGCTGCAGCCGGAAACGCCATCTGCGAAAAGCTTCCGCAACAGAAAAGCAAAGCCGTTCAAACTTTTGATTTTCTTCAAAACGTCTCCTGATATTTCTTGAAAACATACGATAGTAGCTTACCGCAAGGACTGCCGCCGCTATAAAATCCAACCAGGAACCCCTTATTAACAGACCAGCTATAAATAGTACAAATGCTGCTGCCGTTAAAAACCGTCCCAGCTTATCGGCGCCATATCTTCCGGTCATAAATCTTATAAACTGATCTTTCATTTGATTCATGCTTTGTTATCGCCCCTTTTCTTTGCCTTAACTATAATAACCTATCCAGCCAAAGTCAATGTTATGAGCACATATTTCATAATCTTTTCAGAATTAATCCCTGGATTTATCCCGGTACTGCTTTGGCGTCAAACCATAGCGTTCTTTAAACAGCCGATGAAAATAACTGCTGTTTTCATATCCGATTTCCTGTATAATTTCTTCCACAGGTTTGCAGGATGCAGTCAGACAATTGGCTGCCCTGCAAAGCCGGATGAGCTGCAGGCATTCGGTAAAAGTCATCTGATAATAACGCTTAAACAGACGGCTTACATAATAGGTCGGCTGCATGACCGTTAAACAAAATTCCTCCAGTGTCGCCGTGGAATAATTATTCTCCAGATACTTGTGCGCAGTTAATGCAATCTGCTCTTCATACCGGACCGTATCGTATGATTTTATCTCATCTGCGTCATGAAGCAGCTCCATTACCAGCATAGACATCGTCACCTGATTGATCTCCTGCCTGCACTTTTTCCCCACCATCAGGGACCAGATCATATTCTCCAGAAGATTCCTGGCAGGAAGAATATCCTGAAGCCGGAAATGCAGATAATCGGCTACCGAATGATTTCCTAATACAGCACCTGCAATAAAATGTCTTAAAATACTTCCATCCTCTGTGATTAACGACGGATGGGAAAAAAATTCCGGTAAGAGGAAAAAATGAACTGCGATGTCATCCTCGCCGGCTGGTTCTATGGCATGACTGGTTCCCTGCCTTAAAAGAAGAAGATCGTAGGTCTCCAGCTTAATTCGTCTGGTTTTATTAATTACCTGGGTTGTGGAACCGTTGTACATATAAACCAACTCCACATAATTATGACTGTGGTCCGGAATTGCTATATGAGGCGGCTGACAGTAAAGGCTCATCAGTCTTCCCGGTTCAATAAGCTTATCTTTATCTACCACATTGCTTCCCGGCTCTTTTAAATAGTATGACACAATTGAAGATGCATCTTTGATAATACCGTTTTTTTCTTCCGATGTATTCCTTAAAAATTTCAGAAGTTTTCTATCCATTTTTACCTCCAAACGGCAGCCTCACATGACCTTCCCCCCAATTATTATAACACCTTTTCCACATTGTTTGCAAGAAAAGACGGTTTTTATACAAAATTGGACATAGTTTATTTTTAAAATGAATCCTATAATCTAGTGATGTATTCATTTTAATACAATTATCACAAAACGCAAGAGGTGGGACATATGAAAAGATATCCAATACGTTTAACAAACATTGAAGAAGCAACTGCATTCGTAAAAACAGTAAGTAAATTTGAATGTGATATGGACATTTGCCGAGGCAGTATTATCATAGATGCCAAATCCTTTCTGGGTATCATGACCATCTGTTCCGACACCGATCTGGAACTGATTATTTACAACAACCACCATGACGAAGTTCTGGAATCCATATCCGAATTTCTGGTAGATCAAAAAACTGCATAACCAATACATAATAACAAAAAGAGGCCGCGAAACCGAATCTTAATTGATTGGTTTAACAGCCTCATATTTATTTTATTGATGATTTAATTTAAATTCTTCTACCAGTTCTTTTAACACATTTGCCATATCAGACAACTCTTTGCTGGCTGCAGCACTTTCCTCCGCAGTTGCGGAATTCGTCTGCACCACTGCTGAAATCTGATCAATCCCTACCGTAACCTGGCGGATCGCTTCCGATTGTCTGACGGAGGCTTGTGAAATCCGTTCAATCATTCCGGATACGGAACGGGTGCCAGCTACTGCTGTTGATAAGGACTCTGCCGCCTCCTTTACCAGGCTGGAACCATTCATAACAGACTGAATGGAACTTTCAATCAGATGTGTGGTATTCTGCGCTGCTTCCGAGCTTTTAGAAGCTAAGTTGCGGACTTCATCTGCTACAACTGCAAAGCCTTTTCCCGCTTCTCCTGCCCGGGCTGCTTCCACAGCTGCATTCAGCGCCAGAATATTAGTCTGGAAGGCGATATCCTCAATGGTCTTTATAATCTTGCTGATCTGAGCGGAATTTTCACTGATTTCCTCCATGGCATTAACCAGGGCTTCCATATGCCTGCTGCTTATTTCCAGTTCATTGGCTGCATTAACCGCCTGCTCATTGGCACTGGTAGAATCCTGTGCATTCTTATCAATGTTATGTGAGATATCATTGATGGTAGCTGCCAGTTCCTCAACAGCGCTGGCCTGCTCCGTTGCTCCCTGGGCAAGAGACTGTGCACTGCCGGATATGTTCTGTGATCCGTAAGCCACCTGTTCTGATGCAGATATGATCCGCTCCATCGTCGCGGTTAAGGTTGTCCGGATCTTAAGCAGGGCACTCTTTACCTTTTCAAAATTCCCTTTGTAATCATATTCCAGCTGGAAGGCAAGATTTCTGTCTGCAATTTGATTGAGAACCGAAGTAATCTCATCGATATAGTTTACATAATCTTTCAGCTGCAATACGGTATTGCCTAAAGAAGAAGCAACCATACCGATTTCGTCATTATCAAAGTTTTCCATGGCGAGATCCAATTTGCCTTCTGCAATCTGTTCTGCAACATGAGACAGTTTTCTAAGCGGTTTTGTCATGCCCTTGGAAATGAGAACAATTAATAATACCAGCAGCGCTGAACCCAGAAAAAATACTGCTGTAATTGTAGTGGTCACAGCCATACGGGAAGCAAGCACTTCTGACTTTGGAATACTGGAAAGTACAAGCCACCCGGAGTCCCCCACCCGGTTTACGGCCCCAAAATACTCTTTCTGATTCATGGTGTACTTATAGCTTCCTGCTGCCTGCGTGGTTATGGCCTGTTTTATATTCTCAGACACATCCACTTCCGTGACATTCTTCTGAATCATGTCATTATTCGGATGATATACAATTTGTCCGCCCTCTGTAGCAAGTACTACAAATCCGTCTGTTCCGATCCGGTAATTGCCCATGATCGTAACAAGCTGGGACAATTTAATATCCAGTCCCATTACACCCAGTGGTTTTCCTGTACTGCCATCATAAACTCCGCAGACAGCACTGACAATCACCTGTCCTGTGCTTGCATCCACATATGGTTCTGTCAGTATCGGGTGATCCAGCTCCATGGCGCGGTACCAGGGCCTGCTTGAGATATCCCAGCCGTCTTCAGATGTGAAGTTATCAGACTGCGTGACCTGACTGAGATCCAGATCTGCAATCCATGCAGCAAGAATATTGTCCTTATCCGTTGCCTGCAGCTTATCCAGGGTTTTCCGAATTTCCGGATATCCTTCACTATCAGGAAGCCGGACTTTTCCAGTGGCATTCTTTAAATACGTTTCCACCTGCTGGCTTGCAGCCGCACTCTTCATCTCCGCCAGATAAAAAGTCAGAAACGAGTCCACCTGATTTGCTGCCGCTAAGGAAGCCGAATTAAGATTTTCCATAGACTGGTGTTCCATACTTTTTCCCACCTGCGTGGTAATCAGTAATCCTGATAAGATTAAAATGATGATAACTGGCATGGAAATCCCGAAGAGCAGCTTTGTAAATATGCGTTTTTTTCTCTTGTTTATCATAGACATCCTTTCTCCCCATAATTATTCCTAATATAGCATGGAGATTTCTGGATAGCAACCGCAAAGAATATCAATTAATAAAATAAAGAATTTGGTTAATATTAGAAAGAAATAAAAGCGGGGCCGTTTCAAATCCGCTTAACGCCCCGCTTTATTTTATTATGTCTGCATCGGAAAATATAAATCCATAATTTCCCTCAGTTTTTCTTTATCCGATTCTTTTAACGGAACCAGAGGCAGCCTGTATTTTTCCTCACACAACCCCAGTATGGATAAGGCAGCCTTAACAGGAACAGGGTTCACATCCATAAACATGGCATTCATGATCCGCAGCAGTTCCAGCTGCATATCCCTGCTTTTTTTTATCTCTCCCTTAAAAAACAGCTCACACATGGTATGCATCTCGTAAGGCATGATATTTGCCAGAACGGAAATCACACCCTTTCCTCCAAGAGACATAACCGGAACCGTCTGATCATCATTTCCGGAATAAAGGTCCAGCCGGTCCCCGCAGAGAGCTGCTATCTTTGCAATGTGAGAGATATTTCCTCCGGCCTCCTTTACAGCTCTGATGTTGGGGTGTTCTGAAAGCTTTAAATAAGTTTCTGGTTCAATATTAACTCCTGTACGCGTGGGGACGTTGTATAAGATCACCGGTATATCCACGCGGTCCGCTATGGTATTAAAATGCTCCACCAGTCCGTGCTGGGATGTCTTATTATAGTATGGTGTAACCAGCAAAAGCGCCGATGCTCCCAACGATTGTGCCTTTCTGGAAAGCCGGACAGAACAGGACGTTGAATTGCTTCCTGTTCCCATAATAACCGGAACTCTGTGATTTACATAATGTATCACGAATTCCAGCAGTTCCAGCTTTTCCTTTTCCTGCAGAGTCGAGGATTCACCTGTTGTTCCGTTTACTACAATCGCATCGGTACCATTCTCCAGCTGGAATTTCAGCAGCCGTTCCATTACTGTAAGGTCCAGACCGCCTTGTTTATCCATAGGGGTAACAATGGCTGCAGCAGAGCCTTTAAAAATCCCATTATTCATAAACACTCATTCCCAAAAATAGGTTCATACTAAACAAATATGACAAACATTCCCGGTTGGTACCATACACAAATCATTTTTTTTAATCATATAAACCAGTATAAGGAGTGATGACCGTATGCATAAATTTCTTCTATTAGGCGGCGACTCAAGACAGCTTTATTTAAGCCGCATTTTATCTGAAAACGGCTTTTTTAATGTTCTTCATTCTGGCGGAGACGATCCGGACTTCTCTCTGAAGGAAGCCATGGAAAACTGCGATATTATTCTCTGCCCTATTCCATT
Source organism: Clostridium boliviensis (assembly GCF_033342255.1). Taxonomy (NCBI): domain Bacteria; kingdom Bacillati; phylum Bacillota; class Clostridia; order Eubacteriales; family Clostridiaceae; genus Clostridium; species Clostridium boliviensis. The sequence goes on along the minus strand of NZ_JAWONS010000133.1, from coordinate 58,974 downwards.
TACCAGGGATAAAATCAGCCTGTCTTCTGAGCATGTTATAAGCAACCTTGGAATCGGCGATCTCTTAAGCCATCTCACCTCCAATCATATCCTGTTTGGAGGCAGCATTCCGTCTTACGTAAAAGAATATGCCAGAAAAAATGAAATAGGCTGCTTCGACTATATGGATATGGAAGATGTAACCATAAAAAATACCATAGCAACTGCAGAAGGCGCCATTGCCGAGGCCATTCGGTTAAGCCCCGGATGTCTCCATCAAAGCAAATGCCTGATTACCGGCTTTGGAAGATGTGCCAGAACACTGGCTCTGAAGCTGAAAGGGCTTGATCTTACAATCACCATTGCTGGAAGAAAAGCAAACCAGCTGGCCCTCGCTTCATCCATGGGTTTTCAGACTGTCTTGCTTTGCGATTTAGAAAAGGAAATAGGCAGATACGACTTTATCTTCAATACCATACCCGCGCTGGTTATTCCTGAGGAACTGGTCTCTTTGGCAGCGCGGACAGCAACCATTATCGATATTGCTTCCGCCCCTGGCGGTGTGGACTTTGAAGCCTGCAGGCAGCAGGGAATCCGCGCAAAACTCTGCCTCGGTCTCCCTGGAATCTATGCTCCCGAAACCTCGGCTAAAATTCTGTATGAAGCGATTCTCACCTGTTTATCTGAAACTGTTTAGGCAAAGGAGTGTTATATGAAACTGGAAGGAAAGAAAGTAGGCCTGGCGATTACCGGGTCCTTTTGTACTTTTGACAAAATAGAAGAAGAAATAAAAGTCCTTGCTGATGAGGGCGCAGATATCTACCCTGTTTTTTCTTCCAACGTCCAGACCACTGATTCCCGGTTTGGCAGCACAAAAGAATATATTGACCGGATTACGGAGATAGCAGGCAACAAGCCTATACTCCGGCTGGAGGATGCAGAACCAATCGGTCCCAAAGGATATCTGGATATCCTTCTTATTGCCCCCTGCACCGGCAACACACTGGCAAAGCTGGCTAACGGAATCACCGACTCTCCGGTGCTTATGGCTGCAAAAGCTCATTTAAGAAACGAAAGGCCCCTGGTTATCTCCCTTTCCACCAATGATGCACTTGGTATGAATTTTAAAAATATTGGTACTCTTTACAATGTTAAAAACATCTATTTTGTACCCTTTGGCCAGGATAATCCGATTAAGAAGCCAAATTCTATGATTGCCCGCACAGATCTGATCTGTAAGACACTGGAATATGCGCTGGAAGGGAAACAGATTCAGCCGGTAATCATCTAATCAACCGATTCCGTACCCGGATACTTCACAGTACATCATAGAAAAAAGGTCGGGATATGGAAACCACAACTATTGGCAAAAAGCCTTTAAAAACAATACCCTAATAGTAAGACACAGAAAAGAACTGTGTTAAACTATTAGGGTAATTATCAAATCTTGTTTTTACTCAATTCATAGTAATATTTTATTTTTCCTGCAATTGCTGAGAATAAAACCACTATCATAGTTATTGCAATTAATGAAAGATAATTTACATAAGAAAGATAAGTTAAAATCATATTTAGTAATATAATGAGTATAAAAACTAATTTTAATTTTTTACTCATGTACCTGCTTTCTAAATCATCTATTTGCCTGTTAATAGTTGGAACAGGTGCAATCACCAAAAGCATGATCATTGAAATTGCAATAAGCAGCCATGAGACCACGAGTGGTATACAAACCATTTCGAAAAGCATTAATACCCCAACCTGAATCAAACAGGAAAGCAAAAAACAAGACCAGAAATTTGTCATATGCAAACCACCTGCATAGGTTCTGACTGGAATAAAATATCATTTCCAGCCCAGTCTCAAATCCATTTTTCGCCCTTCATTATTAATCATGTTAGCCCCCCTAAATTAAATAACTGATTAGATACAGCAATTATATTTTAACATTTTTTTTTGCAAAAATGACATAATCAAGAAAAAATAGGAGATATTTATCTGCAGTAAATTATATTTGTTTAAGTCAACATTATTATCAAAATTTAATTCTCTTGAAATTATTCGTTTCAAAGCTTACACTAAAAATGAAAAACCATAAGGTCAGGGGGACAAAATATGAACTATAATATTTTAGTAATTGATGATGATAAAGAATTGTGTTCTTTAATCAAGCAGAGTGTTTCAAAAGAAAATATAATTGCAGATTACTGTTACTCAGGTCTGGACGGACTAGTTATTCTTGAAAAAAAAGAGTATCAGCTTATTATCCTGGATGTAATGATACCTGGAATGGATGGCTTTCAGATTCTTGAGAAAATACGACATATAAGCAGCATTCCGGTTCTCATGCTGACGTCCAAAAACGACAACGCATCAAAAATCTTCGGTCTCCGTTCCGGTGCTGATGACTATTTAACAAAGCCTTTTAATATGGAAGAATTAATCGCCCGAATAATCTCACTGATCCGCAGATACACCCGTTTTAATGTTACGGGCGACACATCACAGCCACTTACCTATAAAGATTTGATCATTGATATTGATAACCGAAGTGTTACTACTAAAAATGGTACATTTGAATTACCTCCAAAAGAGTTTGATATTTTACTTTTCTGTGCAAAAAATCAGGGAAAAATATTAACCAAACAGCAGATATACGAAGAAGTCTGGGGTGAAGATTATGTATACGATGACAGCAATATTATGGCTATTATAAGTCGTCTTAGAAAAAAAATAGAACCTGATTCAGGATCGCCAATGTATATTCAGACAGTAAAAGGTATCGGTTACCGGTTTAACAGGGAGGTATAAAGTGACACTGACGTATACTCTAGTTTTAATTCTATGCATATCATTATTTCTTTGCGGAATTTTTTTTGCAAAATTAATTAATATCAGGAAACAATTACAGGAAATGGCAATGGCTTTATCAGATATCGTAAGTGGTAATGGAAACCGGAAAATTCTGGCTGCCAGCAATGAACTGACTGCAGAGCTCTCCTATAAATTAAATGAAATTGTTTATAACTATGAGGAACAAATTTATCAGTTCAGATCAGCGGACGAAGCGAACCGGCAGCTTATGACCAGCCTTTCTCATGATGTAAGAACACCCCTAACTACTCTGATCGGATATTTAGACGCAATACACAGGGGCGTAGCCTCCCCGGAAGATCAAGAAAATTATATTGAAACAGCAAGATTAAAAGCTCATGATCTAAAAAATTATATTGATGTACTATTTGACTGGTTTAAATTAAATTCCAGTGAATTTACTTTATCACCAGTGCAGATTGAACTTGCTGAGCTGACACGTAATATCTTAAAAAACTGGGTTCCTATTTTTGAAGAGAAACAGATTCATTTTGAAATAGAGATTCCCGAAAAGCCTTTTTTGACAAATGTAGATCCAGACTGTTATGAACGAATTATAAACAACCTTGTTCAAAATGTTATCAGCCACAGCCAGGCTTCCGTAATAAAAATACAAATGGAAAAAGAAGATACCGATATTGCAGTCCGCATAAAAGACAACGGAATCGGGATTGATGCTGCTGATCTGCAGCACATTTTTGAACGGTTGTACAAGTGCGATAAGGGGCGCTCTGACAAAGGCAGTGGGTTAGGTTTATCAATTGTCAGGCAGCTGGTGGAAAAGATGAATGGAATGATTGACGCAGAGAGTGAACCAAATCACTATACCATTTTTATAGTCCGTTTTCCCATAGAGATTAAGAGCACATAGGCCAAATACAAGGTTAATGCAAGGTTAGGGCAAGGTTAATGCAAGATTGGGGTGTTAGTATAATTTTAAAAAAGGAGGTTTACGGTTTGGATGAATTAATGATTGAAACAAAAAATCTTTCTAAACATTATGGAGAGCAAAAAAGTGTTGATAACTTGAATCTACACGTAAAACAAGGGCGAATCTACGGTTTGCTTGGCAGAAACGGGGCAGGTAAAACAACAACCATGAAAATGCTGTTAAATTTATCTAATCCCACTTCTGGGGAAATCCGGATATTTGGTGAAAACATATATGGTAACGAAAGAAAAATTTTACCACGTATCGGAAGCCTGATAGAATCACCCGGATTTTATCCAAATTTAACAGGAACGGAAAATTTGAAAATTTTTGCTCTTCTCAGAGGAGTATCAAAACGCAAAGCAATTGAAGATGCTTTAGAAGTAGTTGGGTTACCTTACAATGATAAGAAGTTGTTCTGTCAATACTCACTTGGTATGAAACAGCGCCTGGCTATTGCTCTTGCTATTATGCACGATCCGGAGCTGCTGATACTAGATGAACCAATTAATGGTCTTGATCCTATCGGAATTGCTGAAGTCCGTTCCTTTATACGTGAACTATGCGAGGTAAAAAAGAAAACAATTCTAATATCAAGCCATATACTTTCTGAAATAGCTTTACTGGCAGACGATATTGGAATTATTGATCACGGAATTCTGCTGGAAGAACAAAGTCTTTCTGCTTTAGAAGATAAAAATAGTAAATATATTAATTTTATAGTATCTGATCCAGCTCAGGCCGCCAGAATACTGGAAAAAGACTTTAAAACAGTAAACTTTATAGTAGGAGGAAACCACAGCATTCGTATATATGATGATAAAGTATCTGTTTCTTTATTAAACCGAACTTTCATAGAGAATGGATTAGAGGTCTCAGAAGCACATACATGCGAAGATACATTGGAAGATTACTTTAAACGAGTAACAGGAGGTGAAGGAATTGCATAATCTTCTTCATGCAGAGTTTATTAAATTTAAAAGAAGAAGAATCTTTTTATTTGGTATACTGGCTGCAATAATTTTTCCTGTTTTTAACTCTGCGCTGTTATCGGAATCTAATTTTGCAAGTATACAATCTGGCGTAAGAGAAGACAATGCTTTTTTATTATTAATGCCTATGCTTATCATTTTGGCATCCAATCTTTTTTTTGTGGAGCAGGATAATAACACTCTTAAAAATCTACTTTGTATTCCTATACCACCAAAAAAACTGGTGATTGCAAAGCTGTTGGTTTTATTGTTTTTTTCAATTGTATTTCAGATTACTGGTTTTGCTGTCAGTACGGCAATTGCAATCGTACAAAACATACCCATTATTCAACCTTTTTTCCAATTTTTTTTGACTGTTTCCACCGGCATATTGATATGGGCCGCAGCCCTCCCATGCATTGTTCTGGTTGTTTGGTTTAATAAAAGCTACTTGCTTTCTATTATCATTGTTTTCTTTTATACGCTTATAAACTATGTAATGCATTTCAGCGATGCGATAATGATGCAGCCCATTGGATTAAACGCTGGCACATTAATGCCTGTCCCAATGATATTTAGATGGTTATATCAGTTTTATAATCCAGTTGGAGATATACAAACTGCTTTTTACCACAGATTTAGCGAATATTTTGCATCTACACCCATTTGCTTTTTAGTACTTCTGCTGGAGGCATTTGCATGTATTTATATAATGTTTTGCATCTACAACAGCAGAGAAAATTAAGAAAGGAGCTTCTTCATGTTCTGCATTATAAAAACAGAGTTTATAAAATTAAAACGATTTCATATTCTGCTTATTGGTATGATTGGAATGACATTCCCAGCTATTCTCTCAGTTTTTACGCAAACTGTCTCTACTCCCGAATCTCAGATAAAAAATTTTAATATCTCAGCAATGATAGATAATACTATCTGGAACAATGCAACTATTTTTATGCCAGTTACCTTCACACTGATTGGGGGGTATTTAATTAATCGTGAATATACAGATGATACACTTAAAAATATATTCACAATTCCAATCAATTTTCAAAATCTTATTATAGGTAAGCTGATTACTATGAGTATATTAAGTGTGTTATTTGGTTTTTATAGTTTCTTAATAACTATTATTGTGGGATTAGTAACTGGCATTACTGGTTTAAGTACAACTATTTTGTTGAAAGGTCTTATTCAGATGCCTGGTATAGCACTCTGTACATTTATTTCAGTTCTTCCCATTATTACTTTCACAAGCCGAAAACGTGATGCCTTTATGGGAGGAGTTATCATATCTTTTTTATTTGGATATAGTTCTATGTTTATTAAAAATGCCACTCTTCGCAGTATATACCCGATTTTATCTGGTCTAACCGTTATCCGGTTTGACACAGGAATATACATGAACACTGCTGAACCTGCTAATCTTTTTATGTCTATTTTAACTTTGGCTGTCGTACTTTTGCTCACGAGCCAAATTATTTTATTCACTAACCCACCTCATAAAACAGTAAAAAATAAAAAAAACAATAAGTTCTTACGACAAGGGCAAAAGAGCCAGAGCTAAAGTATCGCCCATATAACAATAAGGAGAGATTTCATTATGAAAGTATCTCTTATGCATTTTAACATTTGTAGTAGTACCTCATCTTTTGAATTAGCAGACTAATGCCCTCATATAGAATATAACCTCCTATATGAGGGCATTCACCTAAGGTTTAGAGTTAATTAATCTATAATACAATGATTTATTGCTCAATAATTCCTCATGTTTTCCTGACTCAATTATTTTTCCCGATTCGATCACATATATCCTATCAAAATCCTGAATCGTATTTAAGCGATGGGTAACTACAATCTGACTTACACCTTCATTCTTTATATTTTCATAAATTTTCTTTTCTGTAATTGTATCTAAATTACTTGTTGCCTCATCAAATACTATGACCTCTGGTTCAAGTGCTACTGCCCTGGCTATTGCAATTCTCTGCTTTTGTCCTCCTGAAATATTCTGGCCGTTTTCCCCAATAAAAGTATTAATACCCATTGGACAGCTTTGAATAAAGTCCTGTGTTTCTGAAACCCTGACAGCTTTATTAAGTTTATCATCAGACAGGGTATTCAGGACGTCTATATTATCCCTAATTGAACCACTAAAAGCAACCGGTGTCTGCGTAACTATCGTAAATATCCTGTCGATATCATCTCTGTTAATTTGAATTATATCAATTCCATTTAGAGTGATTTTACCTGCATAATTAAATAGAACATTCATTATAATTTTTAATAGTGTTGACTTTCCACTTCCAGATGTACCTACTATAGCAATACGTTCACCTGCTCTTAATTCAAAGTTAATATCAGATAATTCTTTTTTATTACTGTTACCATAAGAAAAACTGAGTTCTTTGAGCTTTAGATGCTCGAAATGTGGTATTGATATCTGTCCGTTCACAGCATTTTCATTATATGTAAGGAATTCCTCCATTCTTAATAATGTCTCTTTTAAGTTACCTAACTGCGGAATTACAATCGATACCGTATTAAACGGTGCCATAAAATATGATGATAACGTCACAAAAGCAATAAGCCCCCCTATCGTCATTTCTGTTAGAGAGACAAAGTATGATCCACAGATATAAATTAATAGTGGAGTTATGATACCTATTGCATTAATACCTGATTCAAGAAAATTTCCTGCAATGCTCTTTCTCCGTAATAAATTTATCACCTTATCGTAATCATGTTTAAGACCCGTATTTAATATCTCACTTAATCTCATACATCTGATCTGCTGGATATTTACTAAAGTATCTACCATTTTTCCCTCAAGCTTACTTCTCTCCGCCATATAGTTCATAACCAATTCATCTAACTTTTTTTTAATCAAACTAATATAGATTAACTGAAGAAGAATTATTATTAAAGTCATTAAAAATAAAACAAATGATTGTCCTATCATAAAAATAGCGCATATAATTCCTGTTATTATTTCTACAATAGTTGATATAAGTAACGATGAAACAAAATCATAGATGTCGTTTACACTGTTAAATCTATATTGCAGGTCACCAGATGAATGACTTTCATAAAATTTTAAATTAATATGAAACAATTTATCAATCATATAATGTATTGTTTCTTTATAAAGACTATTTTGTACCAGAAGTATTATGTTTTGTTTCAACAGATTCGCACAAAAAAAAGCAATCATAATAAAGAATGCAATTCCAAAATATATAAGAGTTTTATATACGCCAGGACCTTCTCCCATTTTGTCTACTATCTTTTGAATTGTAAGTGAAGGCAGCAAAACAATACACTGAGTTAATAGAGTCAATATAAATGCAAAAACAACAGAAGAATATTTAATTTTAATAGATGAACTTATAACATGTTTACTCTTTTTTCTAATGTCCTTTGTTGGTATAATTTTAATAATATATCGTTCACATTCATTTAACAAATCCTGAAATGACATATGCCTTAATCCATTAACTGGATCATTTATAACATATTTATTTTTCTTTTTCTGTGTTACTACAAAATAATGGTTATTTTTTGTGCACATTATAAGCGGTAAATTATCGCTGATATTTTCTTCTACCAAAAAATCCTCATAGGCCGTAAATTGAAATCCATATTCTTCTGCAATATATTTCATATCAGACAAAGATAATCCATCACGACCAATATTTAAATTTGCTCTTATATCATTTTGATTAAATTTACAACCATAATACTGAAAAATCATCGTCAGACATGAAATTCCACAATCAGTTGTACCTAATTGTCTGATCAATGGAACCTTTTTCTTTTTTGGCATATTATCACCTCATATTAACTGCTAAAACGCAGGGCAATTCACCCGATAAATCTCTAAGAAGCGAGTACCCAATCCCCGACATTCCATTCATAAATCCTATTGAACAATAACCATATAGAGAGCTTACCCCCAGACATTCGTCTTGAGCAATACCTGCTACAATTTCTTTTCTAATTTCTTTAATGTCCGTCTCTAATTTTATATCACCAATTTTTTTACAATATTCCTGTATAATCTCTGTATTCCCAATATTACCATGGCATAAGCAATTATTATTACTGATCCCATTTTCATAAACAGTTTCAATAGCATTTTGTATATCCTGTAAGATAATTTTTTTGCACTCATCATTAAAACTACTTAACATGCCAATTCTTCCCAATAAAATTCCTGGAGCACCATGGCACCATGCAACTGTATAGATGTTTTTATCTGAAATTTTTTCTCCCTTAAAGTGCCTCTCATCTTTCCAGTTTTTATACGTCTGGTCATATAGAGTTTGTTCGAACTTCAATCCATTTTTTATGGCATTTAGCGTATATTCATTTTGTGTATATTCCCACAATCTTGTCAGCGCATAAATGATTCCACTGGTTCCGTGAGACATTCCGGCAAGCGCAGACATTTTAGGATTTCCGGTCCAACCCCCATTGTGATTTTGTGATACTATCAAAATATCTCCAGCTTGCTGTGCCAGTAGTAAATAAGACTTATCATTTGTTATTTCATACATTTCAACCAGTGCGATTACAGCTCCGGAATTTCCATATACCAAATCAAACTTTTTATCATTCTGAATAGCTGCTGCCAAAATATCTACGTGACGGACCGCATATTCTAAATAGATTTTACTGTTTGTGATCTTAAATAACAGGCAATATGTATAAACAAGACCAGCCTCTCCATTAAAAATACCACTATCTTCCTCATTAAGATCCTGTCTGTCTTCCAATAAGTTATCTGTATATTGAAATAATGATTCTGCTACTGCATTTAAAACCTGTTCATATTTTTCACATTGAAAAACTTTATTAAGAGCAGCAAAAAATATAGCAATACCAGCCAGACCTTCATACAAGTAAACGGAAATAGGTCGTATATCCCACGAGAAGCTATCATCATCACCAAGAGGCAGTACATCGACCCAGCTAATATCTTTTTTATTTTTTCCCCACACGGCTTTACGTATAAGGTAATCAGCAATTTTTTTAACTGTTTCTTCGCATTCAGACTCATATGTCAAAACAGATTTATTTGAAGTAATATGTTTAATCTTTGAGTTCCTTTCATTTGTTTTATCCACATCATCCAAAGCAATGTTTATAAACATCACCTGTTTCTCCAAATCAGCTTCACTCAACTCCATTACTTTATGGCATGCATATTCAATACTTGTATGAGAAAAGTAATCTTCAATACACTGCCCCCTGCCATCTCTTAACATAGTCTCATTTGCCATAACTGTAAAATACGGTATATCCATATGAAGCATATCATCCACTTCATGTTTGATTATGTCTTCCGATTTATCAGACGTACAGTCTTTGTATAAAGAACATAAAAACAATTCTCTATCTTTACAATCCTGAAGAAAATCAGGATGATAAGACAGATGCAGTATCATACTATATTTTTGGGTATCTTGTATCAGGTGTCTCACTTTTAAATCACCAAAACTATTTAATAGATCACACAAACTATTCTTATTAGCAAAAGCATATGTATATGCATCACTAAATCCCTCCACAATATCATCCGAAAATTCTGCAGCAGGCACAAATAAATCATTTAACCTGGCCAGATTATCCCGCTCCTCTTTCACAGGATTTTTATACTCAAGATGCATATTGGATGTATATTCGACAACAATATGTGGAATTTTGAATGGGTAAAGCGTTCCTCCCTGCCCTCCCACTGCACTCATGTCAATTCCTTGCCCCTTCTTATCAAACCTTTTCTTTGGTAGAAGACCCGAAGACAAAACCGATTGTCTTAGCATGATATTTATGTTATCTCTTGCATATAGCTGGTCAGATGCTTTCCAATTCTCAAGAATAGTTTCTGCATCTATGATTTTGGGATATTCGCCATTTGCAATTAAGTTTTCCTCATGAAAATCATTTGCATTAAGAATATAGCTGATAAATATAAGTGATCCAAATCTATAATAATATCGTTTTAACTGTTCGTGGCTTCTGCAGCAATCACTTTCTACAAACTCTTCCCAACCATAGTTTTCACAGTCAAGTATATTGAATTTTCCCAAATCATATTTAAGACCGGGTTTTATAAATTCTATGGTTTTTTGCAAATACACCTCTGCTTTTAAGCTTCTGGATTTATATACCAGTTTATTCCTATTCTTAAGTTCAAGGATAAATACAGTTTCTCCACCATTATGAGAATCTGATGTGTCTGATTTTAAAGATTCAACAACTAAGTTTTTGTCCTTTATTTCAAAATTATTACATATTTTTTTCCAATCGTTATTCAGTCGTGTAAAAAAAGAAATATAACATTTATTAGTAATTAAAATAGACTCAAATAATAACCGTTCCAAACCCGGATATAACTGAAAAAGCTCTGCTATATAATTCTTATCTTTTAAATAATCTTCATTATATTGCAAATATTGTTCAGATGGATTTCCCTCTAAAAGTCCACTTTCTTTACTTATATACATCTCAAATATTAAAGTTCTTAAAGAAACACTTCCAAGTTTATCTAGCAGTGCCCTTGAATAGCTTTTTATAATACTTGGCTGTAAATCAGAAAATACTTTTTTTAACGTAAATACTCCAAATTGAAGAAAATGATTATAAAAACTTGAAAAGAACATTTTATCGACCGGAATTGTTACCGTTTCGAGAGGATCCGATTGGTATTCTTTATATAAAATCATTATTTGACTCAGAAGAGTCATATCCTGTGTAAATACAGGTTCAGTATACTTCGGAAACAAAATAGACTTAAATGAAATTCCATATACTGATGGGAAAATATGCATATCTACACCCTTTAATATCTTCCTCCAGTAATCCATAACCTCCTCTTTTCCCTTTTTTTCATCTAATATTTTTCTTTCTTTTATATAATAACTCTTTATTGACATCATAATATTTTCTCCTCAATTCACAATAAATACCTGCACTATTCTTAATTAATAATTAATAGTTAATATGTATTAATTTATTTAGGACAACATCTTTTAAGATAAGTGCCATAATAGCATTCTGCTGTTGCTGTACATACAACACCGCCAGACATTCTCAGTACTCCGGCACCTGCTGAAACTCTGTTTAATTCTGCCTCTTCCATTTCTTTCATAACATTACCAACTGGATTAATAAAATTAATTCTTTTCACTGCATTTCTCATATTATTCATATTAAATTCCCCTTCCTCTTGATAGAATAGTGCAGGTACTTATTCTAAATTGAGCTTTATCACTCTTTAAAGTTGCTTGCATGATATCATAAATGTAACTCTTTTTTCTTTTAATGTAACTTTTCCTATCATTTGTGTAACTTTTCCTGCTGGTTCTCTCACAGTACTAACTAAATAAAATAAGTTCATACACTTGTATTTCTACAAACGCATGAACTTATTTAATGATTGTGATATATTCTTTATGTTTATCTTGAAAAAATCCGTTTTTTATAGTCCCCCAAACCACTGGCATCTTCTATGTTATAGCTCATAAGGTAATGGGTCCTGGATGTACCATAGACAGTAAATCCATGTTTCCGGTAAAGATCTGCAAGAGGGGACGACTGATAGACCGTTAACAAGATTGGTTTTTTAGTCCGATCGGATAAGCAGGTAATGTAATCAAGATATTCTCCCAGCAGTTCTCTCTCCCGGCCGGACGCAGACATGATAACAGAGACATCTGTAATCTGGTCCGGTTGTTCCTTATGTGTAAGATATCCTATGATTATTCCGTTCATCCGGACGCTTAAAAAACTTGCATCTTTTCTCATTCTATGAAATAGGTCGTCTGCAATAATCCTCTGTATCTCATCAACCCAGCCGCCATAATACTGATCCACAAATGGTTTCAAGAATTCTTTTCTTAATTCCACGTACTGGTCTAAGTCCTCTTCGCCAACCGCTTCGATTGTATACCCCTCACGGATCCGATCATCAGATAATATCATGCATCCCCCTTACCAGCAACAATCTGGATTCCTTCTATTTCTACCATTATATAAACAGTGCCGGTAATTATTCTTTTTTAAAACCCTCTCCCGCTGCTTTTACAAACCCAGATCTTATCCTGCACATATCGTTTTACCAGCTCTTTTCCCATATTCCCATAAATCTTGGGATCTATGACAGATTTGTCCCCACTGAGAATCCGCCTCATGCCATCAGTAAACGCAATTCTTAAATCCGTGGCATAATTCACCTTACAGATTCCTTCCTGAATGCAGCTTCTCACAACCTCATCCTCTAAGCCAGAGGTCCCATGAAGCACCAGGGGGATAAAAACTCTCTTTTTTATCTCTTTTAAAAGATCCAGCCGAATGTTGGGGCTCCGTTTATAGACACCATGTGCAGTTCCTATTGCTACTGCAAGAAAGTCAATACCGGTCTGTTCTACGAATTTCACAGCCTGTTCCGGTGAGGTGAGACCGGTTCCGCCGCTGTCCACATCATCCTCTTTCCCTCCGATGCAGCCTAATTCCGCTTCAACCGGTACCCTGCAGGGGCGACATGCATCCACAACACGTCTGACTAACCGGCTATTCTCCTCCCATGGCAGATGGGAGCCATCTATCATAACAGAGGTATACCCTTCCCGCAATGCCTGAACTGCCAGTTCAAAGCTGCTGCCATGATCCAGATGAAGTGCAACCGGAACTGTCGCTCTCTCAGCCACTGCTTTTACATTGGCATAATAGAGGTTCAGACCAGCATATCTGGCCGTAGACGGCGTTGTCTGTAAAATAACAGGTGACTGCATCTCCTGTGCAGCCTCCACGACTGCCATGACCATCTCCATATTTTCCACGTTAAAGGCACCAACCGCATAATTCCCTTTCTGAGCATCCAGCAACATATCTTTTGAAGTAACTAATGGCATTTTATCTCTCCTATTCTTCCGTAATCAGCCGTGTAATCTGGTCCTTTTGCCTGCATTCCCTGAGCCTTGATAAAAATCCTGGCTCCATAAGCTTTTGAGAAAGAGCAGAAAGGAGTTTTAAATGAACATCATCTTCTTCCTCTCCCACGGCAATCATAAACACGGCATAAACCGGTTCACCATCCGATGAGTCAAATGATATTCCCTTCCTTGATAAACCAACTGCAACTCTAGGCATACGAACCGCCTGTGATCTGCCGTGTGGAATCGCAATTCCACCGCCAAATGCCGTAGAAGAGACTTCCTCACGTTTCATAATCTCTTTCTTAAATGCCTCTGCATCCTGCAATACTCCATCTGCATAAAGCATTGCCACCATCTCATCAATCACCTCCTCTTTTCCGGTATTTTCAAGAGTAAGGCATATCGTTTCCTCCTTTATTAAAGAGGCTGGAAGGAAAGAGGCCCCTGCCGTTTTCCACTGCGCTGTCTCCTTTTTTGCAACTGGAGTCACTAAAATATATAATATAGCGCCGATGAAAGAACCCAGTAGTATGCAGAGAACCCATGCAGCCGGTTTATTAACCAAACCAAGAATCAGAAATCCACCATGGGGCGCAGGCACTTCTATCTTCATAAGATACGTGGAAACGGCTGAAATAGATGAACTCAGCATAAGAATCGGTATTACCTTCAATGGATTCTTTGCTGCAAAGGGAATGGCACCCTCCGTAATATGGGTAAAACCCAGGACATAATTAACCATTGCTGCAGTCCGGTCCTCCTCAGAAAACCTGTTTTTCTTAAGAGTGGCGGCAATGGCGAGAACCAGGGGAGGAGTAATGCAGGCCGCCGAAACGCCCGCCATAAAATAATAATTTCCCTGACCGAGAAGAACGGTTCCCGTCACGTAAGCCGCCTTATTAACCGGCCCTCCCATATCAAACGCACACATGGTTCCAATAACAATTCCCAAAAGTACCGGACTGGTATTCTGGATCTTTGTCAATGCCGCCATCATCCACTGGTTGAGGGCCCCACATGGCTGGGCAAACAGCATCATCAGTATGCCAACACCTCCAATGGTAATGATTGGAACTATAAAAATAGATTTTAATCCTTCCAGCTGCCTGGGAAGCCTTTTTAATGAGCTGACAACTCCCTGAGAAAGATATCCGGATAAAAAGCCGGAGACAATTCCTCCCAGGAACCCGGCATCCGTTCCTGCCGCAATAGCACCTCCCACCAGTCCTGCAAGGAGCCCTGGGCGCCCGCCAATGGACTGGGCGATAAAACCGCTCAGAACCGTGACCATTAATCCCATTGAATAGCCGCCTACCGACTTGATCAGGGCAGCAATCGGATTATACTGCTCCGATGCCGGATCAAAAGAATAGATTCCCCACAGAAAAGAGACCGCTGTCAGAACACCTCCTGCCACCACCAGCGGAAGCATATGAGAAACGCCGTTCATGAGATGCTTATAAATCTGACGGACAGCATTCTGCTGCGGCTGAGGATTCAGATTGCGGCTGATCGTTCCTCTCCTGACAGGAACACTTCCAGCCAGACATGCTTTTACCAGTTCCTCCGCCCTGCTGACTCCATCTCCCACCGATACCTCCAGAACCGGCTTGCCGTTAAAACGTTCCAGATCTACACTCTTGTCACTGGCAATAATAACCGCATCTGCCGCCTGTATGTCAGCCTCCGTTAAAGCATTCTCAACCCCTATGGCTCCGTTAGTTTCCACTTTGATCTGACACCCCAGTTTTTCAGCTGCCGCTTTTAAAGCCTTTTCCGCCATAAACGTATGGGCGATTCCCGTAGGACAACCGGTTACTCCAAGTAATCTCATACACCCTCCACCTTTCTCACAATAATTTCTTTTGTATAATCTTCCACTCTATCCATTAAACCCAGTCCGCTGCTCTCTGCCACATTGGCTCCTACTGCTGCGGAACGTTTTAATGCTCCCTCTATCTCATATGGCTGATTCATCCATATGCTTAAAAAACCGGCAAGTGCTGCATCACCGGCACAGGCCGAACTGACCAGCCGGACTTTCTTCGTCCCTGCATGGTACAGAGCACTGCCATTATAAAAATAAGACCCCCGATCTCCTAAGGTGAGAAGAATATTCCTGGCTCCACTTTCATAGAGATCTTTCAGCACATCTTTAACATCTGCTTCATCCCGCATCACGATTCCAAAGATTTCTTTAATCTCCTCGTCATTAGGTTTAATCAGATACGGCCGGCAGCCGATTAGATATTTTAAATGTGGTGAGCTGATATCCAGGATAACGGGCGTCCGTTTTCTCTGGCAAATCTCCATCACCTCATCGTAAAAGGAATCCTTAACCCCCTTTGGAAGACTGCCGCTGATGATTAACGTATCCATATCGTTGAGTGTCTCCAATAGCCTGTACAGATTCTTCTGCTTCCCCGGCGAAACATAGGAACCTTCATTTACAAACTTATACTCCTCCTTTCCATCATTTAAAAAGATATTAATTCTGGTTGTGTCATTCACCCAGACCGGATAAGTCTTAATTCCCCTTTTCCTGGTCTCATCAACAACAAAACGACCGGAAAAGCCCCCGAAAAACCCCAGAACAGCAGACTGGGTCTGAAACCGCTTTAAGCAGTAGCTGACATTCAACCCCTTTCCGTTGGGAGTGTAAACCGCATCAAAGGTACGGTTCACCACCTTTCCCATAATTCCACAAGACGAGAGATTCATATCAATCGCCGGATTTGCTGTCAACGTATAGATCACTGATTCCACCTCTCTTTTCTATGAAAATTCTGCTTACCTGCTATTATAGAGAAAATGGCAGTGAAAATCTTTTCAGTTTCTGAAAATCCATATCCGGGAGCACTCCTGCTAAAAGACGCTGGAATACCTGATAATCAGGTACACCAGCGTCTATGTAACCACTCAGGAATAAGTTGACATATAATCTATAATAATTCTGCAGATCATATGCAGTCGCATAAATGCAACTTACCAGGCAAAAAAAATTCTTGCTGCTTCTTCCTTTGTCAGAGGGATCATCTTCATAATTTTGTTCATCTCTTCCACTGTAAACGTGTTCCCTTTTCTCTTCATCTTGCGATAAAATGTACATCTGCTTACTCCAATGGCATCTGCAACTGCTTCCTGAGTCAAAGCTGATTCTGCCATCTTCTCCTTTAACATTTGTATGTTCAAATAATACACCCCTTTCCAGTTGCATTAATGCTACTACTGTAATATAAGGATAGCTCAAAGAAATTAAAAAGTCAATATATAAATCGCAAAAACGCACCTGTTTCCGTTGCATTTTTGCAACATTGATGATATGATACATTCAGGAGGTATGAATATGTCAATCACTGGTCAGAGAATCAAAGAAAGAAGAAATCAATTAGAGATGAGTGCAGACGATGTAGCCGCCCAATTAGGCGTTTCAAGGTCTACCATTTTCAGATATGAGAACGGACACATAGAAAAGGTACCTGCCAATGTTCTGGAAAAGCTGGCAGGCATTCTTAAAACCACCCCTGCATATCTGATGGGCTGGCAGGACGACTGCTTTGAACATCCAAGCTGGGATGCGCCCGTCTGGATGCATGTCAATGCAGATGCAGAAAACGCCTGCTTATTCAGGGAAGACGAAGGCCTTGGCTACCACACGGACAGCTTACGGGCGATTCTGGAAAACGCCTGCCAGGACGACCGCTATAAGATCACCGCTATGGCGAAGATTTACTTAACGCTTACGGATTCCGCAAAAAGAAAAGCCAATGATTATATTATGGATCTATACGAACAGCCAAAGTACCGGAATCAATCCCAGAATGCATCCCAAGGCTGTGAAGAAGAGAAAGATTAATCAGACCCAGCTGTTTCTCATAGGTTTACGCAGTTAAAAAACTTGCTCCTGGTAATAAAATCTTGCTGAATTGTAAATCATTTTATGATAAAATATAAAGGATTTTTCACAAAAATACGATAGAAGAGCAGGAACAGTTGAACTATGGAAGCGAAATTAGAAAAAAAGTACGGTTTATTTACAGCCATCGCTATGGTTGTAGGCATCGTAATTGGAAGCGGTGTATTTTTTAAGGCAGAAAAGATTCTGACTGCAACAGGGGGCGATTTAAAGCAGGGCATTCTTGCATGGGTTATTGGCGGCATCATTATGATTTCCTGTGCATACACATTTTCCGTTATGGCTACCAGATATCAGTACATTAACGGTATTGTAGACTATGCAGAGGCAACGGTGGGAAAATCATTTGCCTATTACGTTGGCAGTTTTATGGCAATTATTTACTATCCTACAATCACCTCCGTCCTTGCATGGGTATCCGCACGGTATACTTCTGTTATCTTTGGTTTTTCCATTACCGGAGGTGAGTGTATGACGATTGCCTGCCTTTACCTTATTTCCAGTTTTACCATTAACGCTTTATCTCCTGTTTTAGCAGGAAAATTTCAGGTAAGCACCACTGTCATTAAGCTGATTCCTCTCTTTTTAATGGCAATTATCGGAACTCTTACCGGTCTTCACAACGGTATGACCGTTTACAACTTTACACATACCGTATCTCAAAGCACCTCTAACGGACTGTTTACAGCCATCGTTGCTGCAAGCTTTGCCTATGAGGGCTGGATTATTGCAACCTGTATTAATGCAGAGCTTAAGAATGCAAAAAGAAATCTTCCTCTCGCTCTGATTACCGGAACCTTAATTACCATGACCGCATACATTCTGTATTACATCGGACTCGCCGGCACCGTTAAGAACGAAGTAATTATGGCAGGCGGAGAAGCAGGAGCCAAACTGGCATTCCAGACTGTCTTCACATCAATCGGAGGCAACCTGTTATTTGTATTTGTAATTATATCCTGTCTGGGGACGTTAAACGGACTGATGCTTGGCTGCACCCGCGGAATTTACTCTCTTGCAGCAAGAGGTTTAGGTCCGAAGCCTAAGGTTTTCAATCAGGTAGACCCTATGACCAACATGCCTGTTAACTCTGCAATCTTAGGATTATTTCTCTGTGGTATCTGGCTGTTTTATTTTTACGGTGCGAATCTTACTGCCAGCTGGTTCGGATTTTTCACTTTTGATTCATCCGAACTTCCCATTGTTACCGTGTATGGTTTGTACATTCCTATCTTTATTATGTTTATAGTAAAAGGCAAAGGTTTAAGCATATTTAACCGGTTCATAATGCCCTGTATATCCCTTGCAGGCTGTATTTTTATGATCATTGCCGCATGGTATGCACATGGTACTGCTGTAATTGCTTTTCTTATCATATGTTTTGTTGTTATGGTATTTAGCGCTTTCTTCTTAAGTAACTCAAAAGCTACAGTCTAATTTAACAAGGGGAGCTGTCAGAACTTAATCAATTAATCAGAGAATGTAAAAAGAATAATAAAGTAATCGGTGGTATTTGCGCCGGAAGGGATGTTGTGGCAGAGGCACTATGTATTGAAGCCAATTCACATCATACTCAAACTTTAGACGGCAATATCGTATTAAGCCCTGGTAATGAATATGTGGATTTTGCACTTGCCATTGGAAAAGCAGCAAATATATATAAAGATGAGGCAGATTATCAGGAGACTATCACTTATTTCAAATTATTTCAAAATCCAGATGTTACTATTTAGAATCATTCTATACAAGGGCAGGATTCCCCAAACAGGATTCCTGCCCTGATTTTATAAAAGCATAAATTTATATTTTTATTATAACAGATGAAAGCCCCTTCAGACTGCCCTCTGTTTCTCCATAAATTACCTCACAGCCATGGTCGGGCAATTTTAGATTAACCGAATCTGCATTAAAATTCTGTATAAGCACATATGTTGCTTCCTCAGACTCTCTTGTAGTCACTTCTACTCCATCCGGAATATCAGGGAGGGGTTTTTCAATCTTATCGTTCTTTTGCACTGCTTCCAGGAAATCGTTATAAAACTGCTGTTCCATATCAGCACAGATATAATATGCCTTCCCTTTTCCGTATTGATTACAGGTTACAACCGGAAGATCTTTATAGAAATCTTTCTCATAGGTCATAAGCACCCTGGCATCCGAGACGTTTACCAGTTCGCACAGATTCCGGCAGGTATATCTTCTTTCCAGAGAAAGAAAATTATCTTTAACTGGAAGCGCAGCATTTTCTTCCCCTTCATATAATCCATCAATTTCTGTTCTCCTGAGACCAAATACATCCGTTAATTTTCCAGGTACACCTCCCAGAAAACAGCGGTCCGTATCATCTGCTACTCCGGACCAGAAGGTCATTACAGCAGTTCCGCCGTTTTTTACGAATTCCCTGATTTTATCCCCTATTCCTCCACGGAACAGATAAAGCATGGGAATCAGAACAATACGATAATTCTCCAGATCATCCTCCATGTCAATGATATCCATATCAAGTCCAAGCCTGCGCATTCCTGCATACATCTTTTCTGCCGTTTCTTTATAGGGTATACCGGCATTTCTAGGTCCCTGTGAATCAAACAATGCCCACCGGTTTTCCGTATCCCAGATCAGCGCAACCTTTGGTTTTTGAACCGTTCCAGCAAGTTCTGACAGCCTTCCAAGTGTCTCTCCAACCTGACACACTTCTTGAAAAACCCTGGTATCCTCACCTCCATAATGGTCAATCACGGCACCATGAAATTTTTCCGATGCCCCCCTGCTTTGGCGCAGCTGAAAATACAGCACACTGTCAGAGCCATGAGCTACGGCCTGCAAAGATGCGGCGTGCAGTATTCCCGGTTTTCGAAGTTTGCTCACCTCCTGCCAGTTTGTAGAGGAAGGCGATGATTCCATCAGCAGGAATGGTTTTTTTAGCAGCGAGCGCATAAAATCATGCTGGAACGCAGTCTCTGCGGCAGTCTGAGGTACAGGTTTTCTATGCCATTCCGGATAACTGTCCCAGGATGCGACATCAATAACTCCTTTAAATTTTCTGTAATTCAGCCCATCATAATCCCCCATAAAATTAGTGGTAACAGGCTTCTGACAGCCACCATCCCGGATTGCTTTCTTTTCCTGTGCGGCAAAATCCACCGTTTGGGCGGTTACAAATCTTTTCCAGTCTAAATTCAAGGCATGAAGCAGCAGCTCCCCCTTGGACGAAGGGCTCTCAATCTGTTCAAAACTCTGATACGTATGCCCCCAGAATGTGGTACTCCATCTGCGGTTTAATTCCTCTATCGTATCGTAGCGTTCCTTCAGCCAGCCCCTGAATTTTTCCTGACATAACGGACAATGACAGTCTCCTCCGTATTCGTTGGAAAGATGAATAAGCAGAACACCGGGATGGCTTCCCAGCTCTTTCGCCAAAATCACATTGATTTTTCTAACCTTCTGCCGATAAACCGGAGATGTATAGCAATGATTTTGCCGTCCTCCAAACAAATTCCGTTGTCGTTTCTCATCAACCCGCAGTACTTCCGGATACCGCTTTGCCAGCCACTGAGGCCTTGCCCCGGAAGGTGTTCCTAGAATTGTGTAAATTCCTTTTTGATACAGCTGATCTACGATTTCAGTCAGCCAGTCAATCTGGTATCTTCCTTCCTCAGGCTCCAATAATGCCCAGGAAAACATCCCCATTGTGACCGTATTAATACCAGCCTTCAAAAAAAGCTCCAGATCCCGCTTCAGAATATCCGGGGAATCCAGCCATTGCTCCGGATTGTAATCACCTCCGTGCAGCAACCTTTCCTGACTCATTATAATTTTTTTATTCATCGTTTCTTCTCCATAGTCCCCACTCACATTTATTCAATCCCCTCATACAGAGGTTATCATCAAGACATAGAATACATTCCACTTTTTTACTCAAAAGCCCGATCACATCCCTCCTGGTCTTATTGTACCTGATTCTCTCTTCAGAGGAAAGCAGTAAAAAATCCGGCCGCATTTAATTTCTTTAGAAAAGGAGCAAATTCTGTCTCTGTATTATTACCATAAATGCCCAGAGTGAAACTCTGTTTATACTCATCTATAATAAATCACCTACGAAATGAAGGTACTGTTGTTAAATCTACGGAAACTCAAGATGAAAATGTTTGACAAAATTGAAAGAATAATATATAATTTAACAGTTATAGTGTGTTACTGATTAATCAGGCATTAACTATGCATGAATATTTTTGGAATGTTTATGCTGGTTAATGCTTTTTTTGTGTCCGGAAACGAAAAAGCTTTATGATAAGCATTTCAAAATCAAAGATTATATAATTAAGAAGTTGAAAGGAGTCTTATTAATGAAGGACAAAATTTTCGGAGTACTACAAAGAATTGGCAGATCTTTTATGTTACCAATAGCAATTTTACCGGTTGCTGGTCTGCTGTTGGGAATAGGTGGTTCTTTTACCAACCAAACCATGTTAGACGCCTATGGGCTTACAAAGGTCATGGGCGAAGGAACCGTTCTCAATGCATTGCTACAGATCATGAATAGTGCAGGTAATATTGTATTTTCGAATTTACCAATTATTTTTGCAATTGGCGTTGCAATCGGTATGGCAAATAAAGAGAAGGAAGTTGCAGCTTTGGCTGCGACAATTGCATTTTTTATTATGCATGCTTCTATTAGCTCATTAATCAGTATTCATGATAATGGAGAAGGCCTTTTAGCAGGTGCTACAACTTCCGTTTGCGGTATTACATCATTGCAGATGGGTGTTTTTGGAGGTATTATTGTAGGTTTAGGAGTAGCAGCACTTCATAATAAATTTTATAAGATACAACTTCCGCAGGTGCTGTCATTTTTTGGGGGAACACGATTTGTACCGATTGTTTCCGGAGTGGTATATGTTTTTGTAGGTATTCTCATGTATTATGTCTGGCCAGTTGTTCAGCTGGGAATATATGGAGTAGGAAATGTTGTTTTAAATAGTGGTTATGCCGGAACATGGGTTTATGGTTTCATGGAAAGGATTCTGATACCATTTGGTCTTCATCATGTATTTTACCTGCCATTCTGGCAGACAAGTATTGGTGGAAGGTTAGAGGTTTCTGGCAAAATGATCGAAGGTGCGCAGAATATTTTCTTTGCCCAGCTTACAGATCCTACTGTAAAACATTTTGCTGTTTCGGCTACACGTTTTATGTCAGGAAAATTTCCGCTTATGATTTTCGGACTTCCAGGAGCAGCACTTGCCATGTACCGCACTGCAAGACCCGAAAACAAAAAGGTTGTTGGAGGATTATTATTATCCGCAGCACTTACCTCAATGCTTACAGGTATCACGGAACCTCTTGAATTTACGTTCTTATTTGTTGCTCCGTTACTGTACGGGATTCATTGTGTTTTGGCAGGCGCAGCCTATATGATCATGCATATATGTGGTGTTGGTGTAGGCATGACATTTTCCGGCGGACTTATTGATATGTTTTTATTTGGTATACTTCAGGGAAATGCAAAGACCAGCTGGATATGGATTGTAATCGTAGGTATTGGATATTTCCTGGTTTATTATATTCTATTCTCATTCTTAATCAAGAAATTGGATTTAAAGACACCAGGCCGTGATAAGCAGGAAGAAATAAAACTGTATACAAGAGCCGATGTAAATGCTCAAAAAAATGGAAACAAAGAAACCCTGGATGACTTTGTTTCAGCAGGTATCTTAAAAGGCCTTGGAGGAAAGAAGAATATTACATCAGTGGATTGTTGTGCGACAAGACTTCGCTGCACAGTAACAGATGGAAAACTTGTTGACGATAATGTGTTAAAAGCAACAGGTGCCAGTGGTGTCGTGCATAAAGGAAACGGCGTACAGATTATATATGGCCCGAGAGTGACTATTATCAAGTCAAATTTTGAAGACTATTTAGAGACTGCACCAGAGGAGTCAGACTTTAATTATACAGAGAACCATGATTCGTCAGAAAACGTAAGATCTAAAGAAGAAAAAAAGGTGATTAATTCCATAATCATTTCCAGTCCGTTTACAGGGGAGGCTGCAGATATTACAACTGCGCCGGATGAAGGATTTGCAGGAAAAATGATGGGAGATGGTGCTGTAGTTACGCCAACAGAAGAAATAGTTACTGCACCCGAAGATGGGGAAGTCTGTTTTGTTTTTGATACAAAACATGCGATAGGTTATCAAACGGACCTTGGTATCACGATGATTATCCATGTGGGAATGGATACGGTCAAACTTAACGGAAAAGGGTTTGAGGTATTTGTGGAAAATGGACAAAAGGTCAAGAAAGGGGATAAACTCCTTAAAATAGATTTAGAATACTTAAAAACAGCAGCACCATCCATATGCTCTCCAGTCATCTGCACAGAACTCCAGGATAATCAGGAGATAAGACTAATTGCAAATGGTGCGGTTAAAGCAGGTGAGCCATTATTTGCTGTGGATACTTTTGAATAAGTAATAGTAAAATGCCGATTGTAAATGTCCTATTCTTTCTGTTTTATTCATGATAAAATGGAAAGAATAGACATACAGAGAGGATGGCGTTTACGATATGTACCGCATAAGTAAGATATTAAATCACAACAGTATAATCGCAATTGATATGAATGATAATAAAGAATATATTTTATTGGGAAAAGGAATTGGATTTGGGAAAAAGGTATCAGAACGTTTTGAGTCAGCAAAGGATTGCTCTGTTTACTCTTTACAGGAAAAGTCAGAACGAGGTACGAACAAAGATCTGGTTAAGAGTGTTTCACCTGAATATTTTGAATACGCCAATGCAATTTTAGATGAGGCAGAGAAAAGGGTTGGAAAGCTTGACCGGGGCATCCTGTTTCCAATGGCGGATCATATTTCATTTGCGGTACAGAGAATCCAGAATGGGGAGCAGATATATAATCCGCTCACAGAAGATATAAAGGCATTATTCCATAGCGAATTTAAGGCAGCATTGATTTTACGTGATATTTTAAAAAAAGAAAAGAACATTTATATTGATGATGATGAAATCGGATATGTTTCCCTGCATATTCATGCTGCTAAAGAGGATATTCACACCTCAATCTCGATGAAGATGGCTGAGGCGGTAAGAAGATGTGTAGACATCATTGAAAATGAAAAAAAATGTAAGATCGATGTCATGTCCCTGTCTTATAACAGGCTTATGAACCATGTAAAATATATGGTAGCCAGAGTGGTAAAGAACGAAGAATTAAAGTTGAACATCAATGACTATCTGGAATTTAAAATTCCGGATTCCTTTACGATAGCAACTACAATCTGTGACGAATTAAGTATCGCATTAAAACTGGAAATAAAAGAAGTAGAAATCGGTTATTTAGCCATGCACATTGAACGTGTACTATTGAGCGAAGAATAAACACTTGTGGATAGCCTGCTGGAGAAATGAACTTCAGTAATCTGAAATCTCACAATAAAATAGCAAGCAGCCCCTTTATATAAAGTAATATGGGGCTGCTGTCTTTTAAGAATTATTATCAAGACAATAATTTAATCGTATAGCGATACGTTCGCGATTCTCCGGATTTTAAAATCATGACATTTCTTTTATCTTCAAAAATATCCCCCTCATCGTCGCACGTAGAAAGTCCACTCCAAGGTTCCAAGGCAACAAATGCCGCACCTGGAACTGACCACAGAATCAGATATGGAAAATCACAAAATTCCAGCTCCACACCATGCGTCCGGTCTTTATGGATCAACTGAACCCTTCTGGAATGCAGCTGATCTAAAATAATTGCATCATTATCAAACATTTGATTAGTCAGTTTAATAACCTTCTGCTTATCTAAGAACTTCCTCCTGCTTCCCATATTAATTAATCCGTTTTCAAGAACAGGGGCCGGTATCGTACATGTTTCTTCGTGTTCAAACTCAACCAGATAATCTTCAAATGACGCATTCTTATCAACAGGACAACAAAACCCAGGATGTCCGCCAATATAAAACGGCATATCCTCATTCCCTGTATTGGTAACAATGTATCTGGTCTCAACAGACGCTCCCTTCAGTTCATAACGGATTACCAAAGAAAACGGGAACGGGTAGTCATCAAACGTGGTTTCGTTGCTCACTAACGTAAACTGAGCCTTTTCCCCTCCTGCAAAATCACAGGTAAATATCATTTTTCTCGCGAATCCGTGGCGGCAGAGGTTAACCATTTTCCCGTTCCTTAATCTGGCCTGATTATTTCTTAAGCTTCCGCATATCGGAAACAGGATCGGTGAGTGACCTCTCCAGTAATCCGGATTCCCCTGCCAGATGAATTCTCTCCCCTTTTTATTCCGAATGGATAACAGCTCTCCACCTGTTTCACTGACTTTCGCAGACAGAGCAAAATTACTGATTTCATAAACCATTTGTAATTTTCCCTTACCCCTTTCCAACACAACCACAGGTATGCATTTTATCCATAACAAAATGTTTAACCTTATAAATTCCTAATGCACCATATTTTTTCGGATCAATGGCACCAGGTTCCCGGCAAAGCACTTCCTTTACCCCTTCGCTATAAGCGATTCTCAGTTCCGTTGCATAGTTTACCTT
The DNA here is from genome assembly GCF_033342255.1 of Clostridium boliviensis. Taxonomy (NCBI): domain Bacteria; kingdom Bacillati; phylum Bacillota; class Clostridia; order Eubacteriales; family Clostridiaceae; genus Clostridium; species Clostridium boliviensis. The sequence goes on along the minus strand of NZ_JAWONS010000133.1, from coordinate 32,776 downwards.
GCAGATCCCACAGGATATTGCTTTTTTTACCATTTCATCCGGCACTCCTGAGGCTCCGTGAAGGACCAGCGGCACCGGTACCATTGCTGCAATCTCTGAAAGCCGGTCTAAATCCAGCCTGGGCTCCCCCTTATACAGGCCATGGGCGGTACCTATTGCAACAGCCAGAGAATCAACTCCTGTTTTTTCAATAAATTCTCTTGCTTCCTTTGGATCGGTATAGGCGCTCCCCCCGCCTCCGTCCAGGTCATCTTCTTTTCCGCCCACTTTACCGAGTTCCGCTTCCACCGGAATACCAGAGGCTTCACATGCATCTGCCACTCTTCTGGATAATCTGATATTCGCCTCATAAAGCTCCCGTGATCCATCAATCATAATCGATGTATAGCCGATACGCAAAGCCCTCATTGCCAATTTAAAACTGGAACCATGGTCCAGATGCATGGCAACCGGAACGTTGACATTCTCTGCTGCTGCCCTTACATTTGCCAGATAATACTCCAGTCCCGCATAATTTACGGTGGAAGGTGTGGTCTGCAAAATAACAGGCGCATTCAGTTCTCCTGCTGCCTGAATGACTGCCATCACCATCTCCATATTCTCCACATTAAAGGCTCCCACGGCATAATTGCCTTTCTGCGCATCTAAAAGCATCTTTTTAGTTGTTACCAGAGGCATAGTTTCTCCTTTCCCCTCATAGCCGTTTTACGGTCACTCCCCCTAAAACCCGCTCTAAGTCATCCCGCTCAAAATACCCCGTCTTCTTTGACAGTGCATTTGCCGCTGATACAGCAACCGAGTAAGCCAGACAATCCTTCAGTTTTTCTTTCCGGTACAATGCTGCTGCAAAAGCCGCTACCATAGAGTCACCGCAGCCAACTGTATTGGCTGCATAAATCCGTTGTGATATCCCATGAAAACACCCATCATCACACATCAGGAGCGCTCCGTCTGCTCCCAGAGATACAACCACATACCGTATATTCCGTTTGTGCAGCTTAATTCCGCTTTCAATCAGCGCCTGCATGGATTCCAGCCTGCGTCCCATCAGCTCTTCCAGTTCTTCCTTATTCGGCTTTACAAAATCCGGTTTCTCTGTAATTCCTTCTTTTAAGTAGCTGCCTCTTGTATCAAGAAAAACTGTTTTTTCAGATTCCCTGGCAATTCGTATCAGTCTGCCGTATATGTCAGGTGGAAATCCTCTGGGTACACTGCCTGATAAGATGACCATGCTGCTATCCTGAATTGTATGACGGAAAAATTCCAGGAAATCTTCCTGCTCCGATTCTGTAACCTCACAGCCCGGCTCTAAAAATTCAGTTGATGACCCCGCTTCCCCTAAAACGTTGATGCAGCTTCTTGTTTCTCCTCTAACCCGAAAGAAATCATATTCAATCCCATCCTGGCTTAACAGATTTAACAGATAATCACCATTGCATCCTCCCACTATTCCCGTTGCTTTTACCGGCACACCGCATAAACGGATCACACGGGCTGCATTTAATCCTTTTCCTCCTGCACTGTTTCTGTAACCAGACACTCTCATCACTGTACCAGGATATAAAAATCCTTTTATCTGATATGCTTTGTCAATGGAGGCATTCATAGTCACTGTTGTTATCATTGGCACATCACTACCTTTCACTGTCAATTAATATCTTTCCTTTTACTTCCCCAGGTCTCTGAAATAGTTGAAACGCAGAATCAATCTCACTTAAAGGAATAATCCGGTAAATCAGATCCGATGAAAATTTCAAGAGACCGTTCTTAAAATAAAGTGCGGTAAGATCCCACTCTTTTCCCGGAAACGGCGGACTGTAGGACATCCATGATCCGGTCAGATGAAGTTCCTTCCGATTTAGGTTTTCCCACTCTTTTGGAGAAAAAACCAACCCTCTGGCAGGTGTACCAATAAAACTTAATTTGCCTTTATTTGCCGCCAGCAAAAACGCCAGTTTCATGGTTTCCGTATTACCTGCAGTTTCGAAAATATATTCATATCCCTTACCGCCAACAGCATCCATTGCCTGTTCCAGAAAATCCGGTGACTTTGTATTTACCGTTCCATCCGCTCCCAGTCTTTTTGCAAGTTCCAGCCTCTCCTCACAAATATCATAAACCACCACTTTTGCAGCACCAAAGATTTTCGCCCACTGCATGGTAAACAAACCAATTGTACCTACACCAAGAACTGCTACGGTTCCTCCGCCTTGATAATCAGCACCAATCAGGCCGTGAAGTGCAACGGTAGAAGGTTCAAAAAAAGCCCCCTGTTCAAACGAAACTTCGTCACTGAATTTAACTGCATTCCGTTGCGGAACCACTACATATTCAGCAAAGCTTCCATATTCCCTTGAACCAATAAAGCTATAATTTTTACAGAGAGAGTAATCTCCCTTCTGGCAATCCTCACAGGACAAGCATGGAACCAGGGGAACTCCTGCCACGCGGTCACCTGCCGAAACTGTATGTACTCCCTCTCCAACCGCTGCAACCGTACCGGAAAATTCATGCCCCAGTACATTGGGATAAAAATGACACCCATCGCCATTGACTCTGGGAATATCCGAACCACAGATACCGGTGTACTTCACCTTAATCAAAACCTGCCCCGGCTTAACCTGAGGTGTTGGAATTTCCTCATAACGAATATCTCCCCTTGCATGAACCACTCCTGCTTTCATATACAATCCTTTCTGTTTTGGGGCGCAGAAATGCCACAGAGCGCTTCTGCCCTCCCCAAAATTTAAAAATATTAATGTACCGAGTAATTATTAAACATTCAAATCCTGTTGACGCTTCCTGGAATGCATGACTGCAAAAACAATACAAACTGTATAGATAACCGCAACAACCATAAGGCCTATTATATTCTTCTGTGTAAAAATCTGTGTATAGATATATGTAATCGGGCACCCTCCCTGGTCCAATGCCGCCACTAAATTTGCACCATCTGTAGAATTGGTGGTCTGGGCCAGTTTCGTTACCCAGGGTATGGTTTCATTGGCCACCCAGATTGTAAAGAACATAATTGCACTGCCGGATATAATGGAACGGAACAGATTTCCTTTATGCACAGCAACAGCAATCGCAATGAAGAAACCAATTGTTGCCAGGTCACCGAATGGAAGAATGGTGTTTCCCGGTACAATAATTGCTATTAGAATGGTAAGAGGAATAAAAATAAGTCCGGTTGTCACTACCTGAGGATCTCCAAGGAGAATTGCGGGATCCAGTCCGATATAGAAATCAGCACTGCCAAATTTTTTAGATAATATATCTTTTGCTTTCTCAGATAAGGGCATCAGACCTTCCATAATACACTTTACAACCTTCGGCATTAATACCATAACGGCGGACATCTTAATGCCAAGTGGTAACGCTTCCTGAGGTCCGTACCCTGCCAGAAATCCAACAACGGAACCCAGAATTCCGCCAATTACAATTGGCTCTGCTAATACTCCTGCCTTTTCCTGAAGTGAATCAACAGAAATATCAATATTCTTAATAACAGGTATTTTATCCAGTATATAATCGATGGCGCAGGCAACCGGAGCCATATAGGCAGAGGTACCGTGCGGCACTGTCAATCCATCCAGTTCAAAGTAATCCGACATCAAAGGAGCCCAGAGATCTCCAAACTTATAGGATATTGCTGCATGAACAATAACTCCTGCAATTCCTATTGCAAAATTTCCGGTTGCCACATAAGCAATGGCACCAGTAAAAGTCATATGCCAGATGTTCCAGATGTCAATATTTACTGTTTTGGTCCATTTCAATCCAAGCATAAGTATGTTCACCCCGATTGCAACCGGAATTGCAACCGTTGCAATACTGGATGCCCATGTCATGGGAGATGCTCCCGGCCACCCAATATCCACTACACTTAAAGTCAAACCAAAATTTTGTGACATTGCTTTTGCTGCAGGTCCCAATTGTGCATTCATCATATCGACAATCAGTCCAAGCCCCACAAATCCCACGCCAATCATCAATCCGGACCGGATCGCTTTCCCCACTCTCACACCTAAACATACGCTTAAAACAGATATGACAATAGGCAGCATTACCGATGCGCCCATATGAATGATGTAATTAATGATATCACCAAATACCCCCATCTTATACTCCTCCTTCTTTTAATAATTTAGCTCTTTAATACAGCCAGAATTGCCTGCTCCGTTTTTTCAACCCCAACCCCCGAAATAAATGGCATCCCCGTTATCAAAGGTACTCCATAATCCCTTTTAACCTTTGAAGTTGTAACAATTAAATCTGCTCCCGTCAAATAAGAATCAATCTCAGATATGCGTATCTGGCAGATCTCAACATCGATTCCATTCTTTTTGCATAAATCCACCACCTTATTTGCTGCTATAGTAGAAGTTGCAACTGCACCGCCGCATGCCACAATCACCTTCTTATGCATTCACTCATCTCCTTTTCCTTAATTGCATCAATCATCTGTTCTTCCGTTTTCGCATTCAGAAGCCTCATTAATATGGATTCATCCTGAATTACCTCCACAATGCTCTGAAGCTTTGTCAAATGCCGCTCAGGATTGTCAACAGCCAGCATAAAAACCAGTTTTACATTTACCACCTCCTCATCATTCCCCATTTGATGAAACGGCACCTTGTTCACTAATCTGGCTATTGCAATTTTACCCTTGTTTACATAATCAACCGCTGTATGAGGAATTGCGATTCCTAACAAGCCCGTATCGATCCCTGTGGGAAATTCTTTTTCTCTTTTTTTCAGCGCTTTCACATAATCTGGTTTGCAATATCCCGCCTTCACCAATGTTCCGCCCAAAATATCCATTACCTGGTCACTGCACTGCACATCTAAATCAAGAAAAATCAATTCCCTGTCTAATTCCTTCCACAGCATCTTCTTCTCTCCTTTCCTGTGTTTTCCTTACTGGTTCGATCATAGCATCAAACATGCCTAAAAAACAGTCAAGGTTCTTTCATAAATTGTGCAGGAAATTAGATTAGTATATTTCTTTGCACAAATTATGAAAGAACCTTTTTCACAATTAGTCCACCCGATATTCAAAGTGTTCAATTATAGCAATCATCGTCTCCGTATCCACAGCCTCCCGCAGCGCTCTTTTAAATTCCTGATTCTGCAGCATATTCACCAAATGAAAAAACGCCTTTAAATGAGACTTTTGATCAACTGCAGAAAGGCAGCAGACAAACTCTACCGGATCAAATTCTTCATTTCCAAATGAAATGGGAGTTTTCAGACGAATCAGAGACATCCCAAGTTTCAAAGTTCCCCTCTCTAGACCTTCATGAGGAAAAGCAAACCCTTCTGAGATCATAACATATGGCCCGTTCTCTTCGATGTTATGTATCATAGCATCAATGTACTGCTCTTCAATATATCCTTTCCTCATCAGAATTTCACCAGACCGCTTCACCGCCTCCCTCCAATCGGAGCATTCCACATCCAGTAAAATAAAATCTGCAGTTAGCAAATGGTGAAGACAGGGGGAAAAGATATCTCCCGTATCCTTTTCTCCCAGATAATTTTCCAGACACAGTTTTATCTCTTCCATGCAGGACCGTTCCGCTTCCGGCAGATACTTATTAATAACCGGAAGCATAGTTCTTATAATACTATTTACCGTTATCTCCTTTTTCTCCCTGCGAATTGGTAAATGCCTGCTATCCCGAATGGTATCGATCTTACTGCCCACACGAATATAATCCTCATCATTAAGAAGAGGGCTGACAACAATATGCTGAACCAGGCAATCTTTTAACGGAACTGTAGTAATTATCAAGTCTGCCTGGTCCGGCGTTATCAGCATAGCTTCATGAGAGGACACAATATCCACCACCTTAAAGTTAAAATGCTTCTTCAATCTTACCAACAGCAGCTGGGAGGTTCCCACCCCTCCATTACAGGCCAGTACAACATGAAATGCCACATCTTTATTCTTTTTTCTTTCTATGGCTGCACAAATATGGATTGTGATATAAATTAGTTCAATCTGCTCAACTTTCCTCTTTATGTATGGGAAAAAAAGACTGACACATCTTTGCACAGCCTCCAAAACCTCCGGATTATTCTGAATAATCGTCTGAAACGAATCTTCACAAGGCAGATAACCAGTTTTATTATAGAACATAGAGTGAAGATGGTTGGACAAATTCTCATAAAAATCATAATCGTCGTTAAGGTTTATATTTAAATCATCAGAAATATTTTCAATTAATTTTCTGGTGAGAAGCTGAATTTTAATTGTATTTCCATCTGCAAAATCTTTCTGTTTCAGATAACGGACACCCTCCAATATATTAGCTAAAAATAGTACTTCATCTTCAGTTGATAAGATATTGCAATACTGTGAAATGAATTTTAAAATATCCTGTGCCATGCGGTATTGTTTCCCAACTGTTCCGTATCCCTGAGGCTCCACATATTCCCCCTGTTTATTGCGCTGTATCATTACCCGGATATAATCTGTTATAAAATGAAATGATTCCTCTGTCAGATGAGAACCATGCAGCTTTTCCTGCTCAGTAATAATTTTACGAATGACAATCGCATTCCCGGCCTGCAGGACAAATTTTGTTTTCCCTTTTTCATCCTCCGTTAAAAACATCTGTTCCTTTTGTATCAGACCAAGAATAAATTTTCTTTTTAAGCTTTCTGCACCCTGTACCCACAATCCTTTGTTGGGGTAAGATATTAACTCTAAGCCAGTATCCTTTAATATATTTTTAATTAAATCCATATCCTTGATGATCGTTGCCCTGCTCACATACAGATAATCTGCAATCATTGAAAGTGTGATGAAGCCAGAAGAAGAAACTAAAATGGAAGCAGCCAGAGACCCCCGTTCTTCTCTTGATAATCGATAAGAATATAAGTCCTGTTTTGGTACAAACGGCATGATCCTCCCAAAATCACTTTGCCGAATCACCAGCCCTTTATCAAATGTAATGGGGCAAAATCCATTATCAATTAATAATTCATTAATTGCATTGATATCATTACGCAATGTTCTTTTAGAAATTTGATAATGCTGGCTTAGCTGATCCAGACTGATCTTACCTTCCGGCGCCAGGTCATTGATGATTGATACAATTCGCTGATTCATGATAAGCCCCCCCTTTTGATTAATCTTTGCAACTTTCTCCAATCGCGTTCAGTCGCTTTAATGCTACTTGTATAATAAAAAAATACAGCATAAGGTTATTACCACTCCCATGCAGTTGCATTTATGCCACTATATGATATATAGGATAGCTCATACGTAATGAAATGTCAATCATTAATCGCATATTTGCTTCTATATTTGTTGCATTCTTGCAACATTAATGCTATGATACAATCAGGAGGTAAAAATATGTCAATAACGGGTCAAAGAATTAAAAAAAGAAGGAAACAATTAGGGATGCGCGCAGACGATGTGGCAAGTCTGTTAGGTGTTTCAAGATCGACAGTCTTCCGATATGAAAATGGCAATATTGAGAAAGTCCCTGCAAACGTTCTGGAAAAATTAGCAGTGATTCTGAAAACAACTCCAGATTATTTAATTGGCTGTCAGAATTACTTTACTGAAAACAGCCATTGGCAGAGCGGTACATTCAAACCAGAGGATGGGATACTGCTCAAAGAAACGTATGATGATATCTACCGGACCGGAGATATGGATGAGATGGCAGCCATAGCAGAAATTTATTTAACACTGCCTGAGACAGAGAAGAAGAAAGCTTATGATTTTTTAGTCAACTTATCCAGACAGCCAATAAAATAAGAGGAGAATCATGTTATCCATTCTCCAGTACCTGTTCGCGTTCTTTCCAGTCCGGGATAGCCTCACAAAGAACGAACAAATCAATATCACTTTGCCCAGGTACCAGTTTTGCATTTATATCACCTGTTTGCGCTATGCCCATAACATTGTTACATTTTGATATTTCGCAAACCAGGTTGTCTTTTATCTGCAGAACATTCATATCCTCTTCCCTCCCATATCATTTAGCCGATATAACAGGCTTTCCGTTTTCATCAAGCAAGGGAGTAAACCCAGATGCATTGCCATTTCTGTGAAATATATAGTTTACACCCGTTTGCTTATCTACCCATATTTCCGTCACAGTTGCAATCTTTCCCTGCGCATAAATTCTCTCAAATCTCTCTTCAGACATATGATATCCTCCTATCCACCTAATAGTTACTCATAATTTTAGCCCATTAACTGCTGATAATCAATACCAAGCTTTCACATACTAAACTATATTGTGCCAAAAGAGATAAGAAGTCCATATAAATGTGTATAAGCCAGTGTCTCACGGTTGTGATATATATAATCAGTAATGTTATTTTGCTTATTGCAGTAATGTTCTGCGTCTTTTCTATCCATTCCGTGATTCATAAACCGGTCAATAGCCCTTGTTCTCCAGGCATCTGTTTTATGCTCATAAAACTCCTGAGCTTGTATAAAATCTGTCATTTTTTCATTATAATTATAAGATTCCGGTGAAATAAAACTAACCTTATCACTCATTCTTATATCAATATCTTTCACTCCAAGCTGTCTCATCATGTGGGGAATTTTCATACCAATGGAATAATCCCTTCCCTGACGTTCCAATTCAGTGCTCCACATTTTTCTAAATCCAGGATTTTCACATAAATAGTCATAATCCATACCCTCAATATAAAGCCCCGCATTTTCCAATTCTCTGTTGACCTCAACACATACAAGGCAGCCACCTTTTTTTGTAAACGAAATCATTTTTTCAAGAAACAACTGAGGATTATCAATGTGCCTTAAAACTGCCTGTGTTATGACAAAATCGTATTTTAAATCAGATTCATATGTCAACACATTATCACAAATAAATCTTATATGATTGTTGACACTGCCAAGTGCCTCTCTACCTTCGTTAATAAGGTTTTCACTAAAATCTACTCCTGTATAAGTACTGCCTTCAGGCATAAGCGGCATAAGCATACTGCTTAAAAAACCATAGCCACAGCCACAATCCAGAATATTGACTGGATTATTAATTTTCCAAACCTTTTCTATCAGAAATTGCAGATAATCTTTATTCCATAAAGAATCCCGGGTTCTTTTCAAGTATTCCAGGCGCTCACTCCAGTAACCTTTCATCCCCGATTCAGAAGGAATATAGGTTAGTGACGGCAAAGGTTTTAATCCTAGCAGCTCATCAACTGAAACATCAAAGTATTGCGCCAGCTGAGGCAAAAGCGTTATATCCGGGAATGTCACATTTGTTTCCCATTTGCTTACAGTCTGGTATGCCACACCCATAACATCTGCCAGTTCCTGCTGGCTGATTCCTTTATTCTTTCTAAGCTCGGCAATCATGATTTTCATCCGCTAATCCCTCCTTATATTCATATATAGATATTAACATAAGAATTTCATGTTTAGAATAACGCATTCTAAGAGTTTTCTCACGCTTTGAGTGAGTAACCTAAATTCTTATAAAACAGCAATAGCAAATCAGAAAAAAGGCATCTTCCTTTTTCCTCATCTGCTATTGTCTCAGTTGAAAGCATTGTATTTATTTCTTTCTGACAGGTATCCAGATTTCGCTGACATAGTCCTCACTCTGATTATTGCCTTCTGTATATACCTCAAAATCGCTTCCCTGAATACGCTCATAATCTGCCTGTGGCAGCCATTCACTATAAATTCGCTTCCAGACTTCCTGCATGGCTAAAGGCATGGGACCAATACACCTAAATACGGCCCAGGTATTTGCCGGAATAGTCATTAGTTCATATCCTTTTGGAACTTCTGCTCCTTCGGCATACTCCTGACCGATTCCGTATCTAAATTCATCAGAATCCGGCAGTTCCGGCTCGCAAATCCCCATATCGCCGGGTACCAGCTTATCGTAACCCTTCGAAAAATATTCCGTCCAGTAATCCGGAAGATCTGTAAAACTACTTTCCGTTTTAAACAGCCTTGTCATAACCAATACCTTAAATGCTTCTCTCGTGATAATCTTGTAATCCATAACAGTTCCACCTTCCAATTTTATTTTGATCAAAAGGCGACTAAAGGATTTCAGCCCGGAACCCTCAACCTTAGCCTGAGTCGGCGTAACTCCATGAAAACGCGCGAACGCCTTTGTAAAGCTTTCCGGTGTCTCATACCCGTATTTTAATGCTACATCGATTATTTTCTTATCAGACGAAGCAAGTTCCTGACCAGCAAGAGAAAGACGTCTGTTTCTGATATACTCTCCCACGGTCATATCTGTCAACAGACTGAAACACCTTTGAAAGTGAAAATTAGAAATATAGACGTGCGCCGCGACTTCCTCACAGGTTAACTCTTCAAGCAAGTGATCTTCCATATATTCAATTGCTTTGTTAAGACTCCTGACCCATTCCATTCAAACACCTCCTGACAAAGTAATAATAACAAAATGGAACATATTCATCCTGTCACAGAATGCTTCGATTTGTCTATTGCATTACGCAATGGATCAATACTCTCATTCAGATATTACTTATTCATAGATTTTCCCTTCCTCTTTCAGGCACTTTACCAATCTGAAATATTTTACCAATGGGATAAGAAACAGCCCGCCAGTAAATATCAGGACTATTCTGACTGTCAAAAGCATTGTATCCGATATTGAAGATGTATTTGGCACTAACGTCACAACTTCCAGCAGAAGTATCATTAACACGGCCCAGGCATACGCTCGCTTAACCCTTTTATATATATCCAATTTATCAGCCAGATCTGTATGCAGTTCAAAAGGTTTACCATCCCTTTTTTTCTCTAAAATCAAAAGTTCCTTATTGATCCCTCCTGGTGATGTAGCAATCTGTCCCAATCCTATTGCATATGGCCGCCATTTGATCCTGCCAAATGAATAGTTGAGATTAATATTTTTTGAAAAGGTCTGAAATCCCATGCTTTCAAGATATCTTCCATAGTCCTTCGCCTGGAGATACGCCCTATGTCCCACAAATTCTACTTTATATTCATATTCATCAGGCTCACATTTATCAAAAACATAGGTGATCTTACCACATTTTCTTAGCCGAAAACCGCACTCAGCCATACGATTTAACCATCTTTCCTGACCGTCCATAAAATCAAAAAAGTATCGGAATACTATTTTACTCATTCGCTTTTACCCCCTGACATGATAACAGAAGCCAATTTCACAACCTCTCTCATTCGTTGTAACTCTTCCTCCGCTTTTTGTCTTCCAACATCAGTTATGACATATTCTTTTTTCTTGCTGCCAGCTTCATCATCATAAGAAACAATCCACTTCTTCTTTACTAATGTATTAATAGCTCCATACAAAGTGCCCGCGCCTAAAACAACCCGTCCATTGGTTTCTTTATCAATAAACTGCATGATTCCATACCCATGATTGGGTTGATATACGGCCAGTAAAACAAGAAAGGTTGTTTCAGTCAATGCACCGCCTTTTATATTATCCCGAATAATTATCGCTCCCATCTATATTACGTTTACTGTAATAACCATATCACTAAACGTAATAAATTTCAAGCGATTAGAAAAAGAATTTAATCAGAACATCAAAACGGCGCTGTCCGTCATTATGACAAAACAGCGCCAAAACTTATACCCCACAGCATCTTCTCTAACTGCATTTTACTCACTTAAACATAATAGCTTCTCCATCAGAGCCACACTCCCAACATTGTAGCCGCTGCATGCGTAAACTGCGTTTAACCCTGGGTTCGTGACAATTAAAAGCGGAAGCTTTTCAGGATCCACATACACTTTACGAGCCAACGGTTCTACCCCCTCATCAAAGTTAAAGTAACCCACCTTGATTCCGGGAATTGCCTTGAGAACCTTTTGCACGGTTAAATTTTTTAAAGAATCTTCGCCTTGCAGCAGAAAAATAATCTGGGCATCCAGAGCATTTAAGGAATCCTTTTGCTCCAGCATTTCGTTAAGGACGTGCTCGGTGGGTTCCTGCCCTTCAGATAAGACAGCCAGTATATTGGCCTTCTCAGACATAAGTTCCGATGCAAAAACCATATGATCGCCCACATGATCTTTCATGTTCACTTCAAAATCATTTATCACATAGTCAACCAGCATGTCCTCCATTCTTCCAATCCTAAGGCGCATAGAGACCGTCTTTACTTCATCAGTTTTCAACTCAAATAAATATTCACTGGCATTTTGGTTTCCACTTGGAAGGCGGACGGAAGTAACAAGGCGATATTCTCCAGGTGCTAAATCCAGATTCAAAAAGCCTTCATTAAACTTTAACCCAGTATAATCCAAAGTTATAAACTGCCCATCTTTTTTCATACCAATGGTCCACGTCTGATAGTAAACTGGTACAATATCCGTATCTGCGTGCAATAACAGTTTTCCCTTTTCACCAGTGAGAGGCTTTGCTCCTTCATCCTCTCCAGTCACAGATACAAAACCATCATTTTCATATATCTCCGCTTCCAGATTCACAGTGTTAATCCTGGCGGGAATGCCCAAGGTACGGCAGATCGCTGCAAATAATATCTTCTGGCTAAGGAGATTGCCCTGTAAAAGCTTAAGGCTTCCAGCTGGTGTAGAAAAAATGGTCTTATAATCAAGCTTCGGTTCAAAACCTATGTTGTGCTTCACGTACTGCCAAATAGCCCTTGGATTTCTTCGGAATTCTTCCTTTTGCCTCTCACCAAAGAATCCATCAATAAATCCCCGGTAGTCCGTCATCTCTTCCAGCAATATTCTGGGACAGAGTATATACTTCCCATAAACATCCAGTTTCTTGTTCTCTTCCCAGATCTTACGGTACGGAGCCGCTCCATTTAAATGACTTTCCAGGATATCCGCACTGGCATCCTTATAATCCTTGATAGTCAGACTCTCCAGCATAATTTTCCGATCCGGGTTCTTATCCTGATTCATAAACCTGTAAATCTCATCAAAATTACCCGCCGATAACCGTAGAATGTGGTTCTGCCCGGAACTCACAGAGTCCTCTTCTCTAAAGTACCCTGCAATCCTTTCCTCTCTCACCTGATTCGCTTTGTTAATCCTGTCTCTGTTTCTTTGTTTTTGTTCTCTGGTAAGCTTAAACGTATGCATAGGATAGTCCCTTGGAGCTCTCACATCTGTATCGATCCAAACTTCCCGGAAGGATTTCCTGTTTTCATCCCTTAAATACAGCACTGCATGATCTTCCTCTTCTGGTGAGATCCATGCTTCACAGCTAAGTTTTCCTTTACCTGCCCAGACATGTACATCGCCCAGACCAATGGTAATTGTCACCTTACCCTGATTGTCCGTTACCAGGGACGCCACGCTGCAATATTCCGCCATATTAAGTATTTCAATCGAAACCAAAGCGTTTTCTACAGGATTACTCTCCTCGTCAAGCACCTGTATTTCATAAAATCTGGTCCAGGCATAGGTGGCCGTTTCATTATAATAAACCAGCAAATCCTCCTGTCCCAGACACTCATTCACTGTATCACCTGAATAATCAGAAAAGGTTCTGGTATGTACCAGCAATGCCCTGGAAGAAGCATTGGTAAACCAGCCCTTATTAAGTACTTCCTCCGGCTCACATGCCCCCAGAAAATACCATTTGCCATCCACGAACACCTCAACCCATGCATGGTTATCATCACAATGGGCCCATCTGGGTGTATATACCTGTCTCGCCGGTATGCCCACACTCCGGAAGGCTGTAACTGCAAAGGTGGATTCTTCCCCGCATCTGCCTTTTCCTGATTTATATACGGTTACTGGAGAAATGGTCCTGTTATCGGACGACTCATAAGTTCCGTTTTCTGCACACCAGTAATTGATTTCCAGCACTGCATCTCTCACAGAAAGTCCTTTAACCCGGTCAATTAGCTTATCATAAAAAAACTGACGGCAGTCTTCAATGTTTTCCGTATTGACCCGGTAATATAATATATGATGTAAAAAGATATCCTCCGGAATCTCCTGACACCATTCCATCTGCTCATAAACCATAAGAGAGTGCCTTACAAATCCCAGGAATACGTTAAACTCATATTCTCCGGCATCCCTAAGGGGCATCGTACCATATAGAAATTTCATGAGCACCTGTTCTTCAAAACTACAGCCTTCCATGGCTTTCTCAACTTCCCCTTTTAACCCTTTTAAATAGGGAAGTCTGAGTTCATATTTTTCCTGGGCATACCTCTGCAAATGTTCTGTAAACATTACAAATTTTCCTCCGCGTAATCATCTCATTTTATTCTTCCATAAAGCCTTCATCAAACAATTAAAGGATGGTGACCCCGGCTGAATAAAGCCTTTTGCACGTAGCTTCATCTGGACTTGAATCCGTAATAATTCCATCAATGTCATCAAAATGGGCAAATTTATAAGAATCATTAAAATAAAATTTATCCTTTTCCATTATCAGATACTTATGCCTGCTGCTGGCAATGGCAGCTCTCTTTGTCAGCCCATCCTCCACCCCCAGAGTAGTAATGGAATTATCGGTAAGATCCAGACCACAGGTCCCGATAAATGCCCGGTCGAAACTGTACTGCTTAATGATCTCAATGGCCGCCGCTCCCATAAATCCATTGACCGTATGGTACATAATTCCTCCGGTTCCGATAGCGACAATACTGGGATTCACAGCAAGTGTCTGCATAATATCAATCATATTTGTCACTACAGTCACCCGCTTATGGGACTTGGCAAGCAGATCCGCAACCATAATATTTGTAGTAGAAATATCCAGAAAAATGGTTTCATTCCCGCTTATGAGATCAAACGCTTTTTGGGCAATTAACATCTTTTTCTCAATATTCGTATCCCTTCGGTCAATTACATCTCTTTTCAGTGGATAATCCTGGGACAATAAAGCTCCCCCATAGGTTCGTTTCAGCTTTCCGGCATTTTCCAGGCTTTTTAGATCTTTTCGTATACAATCCTCTGTCACCTGAAAAAGGGCACTTAAATCCTTTACCTTCACCATTCCCTCAGCCTGAAGAATCTGTAATATCCTGTCTAAACGTTCTTCCGTAAACATGCTTTTTCCTCCATTAATTTTTTTGCCTGGCGTATCTCTTCCTCCCTCGTGCGGAAGATATCGTATTCACCGATTCCCGGAATTCCCATGCTTACATTCTCTTTCCGGTAAATCATACCGCTGTCCACGATCTCCTTGCCTGACATATGAAAAATCCTGGCGCCTATCTCATCCATCAGACAGGCCATAGTACTCACATTTACTCCGCTGCCGGCCATAATATCAATTTTGCCTGCTGCCTTGCGGATCAGTTCCCCCAAAAGCTTTCTCCCCTCTAAGCAGGTATTTTGCTGTCCCGAGGTCAGTATAGTATCTGCTCCCGCTTCTATGGCCTCCTCAAGGCTTTTATAAGGATCCCGGCATACATCGAAAGCACGGTGAAGAGTCAGACTGCCTTTCCCCACCTTTTCTTTAAGCACCTTTAACCGTTCCACATCAAGGTTTCCATCCGGTTTTAAAAAGCCTGTCACGATACCATCTGCACCAAGCTCCCGGAACATCCGGGCATCCTCAGCAATCATCTGGAACTCATAATCTGTATACAAAAAGTCGCCATACCGGGGCCTAACCAGTACATTTATGGGAATATCACAGGCTTTGCGTATTTGCTTAAACTGGCTCACTCCAGGAGTAGTTCCTCCAATCACCAGATTCGCACAGAGCTCCAGCCTTTGGGCTCCTCCCCGTACTGCCGCTATTGCAGACTCCACAGAATCCACGCAGACCTCCAAGATATAGTCTTTCATCATTTTCTCCTAACAATCTTTTTTTCATTGCCATCTTATTTCGCTTTATGGCAGGCCGCAAAATGTCCCGGTCTTACTTCTTTCATCTCCGGTGTTTTTTTGCTGCAGAGTTCTTCCGTATAGGGGCATCGTCCGGCGAAGAGGCACCCCTGCGTCAGACGGATAGGATCAGGAAGACTTCCTTCCAGCATGATTCTGTTCCGGGTCTTCTCCACATCCGGGTCAGGGATTGGAATTGCAGAAAGCAATGCCTGTGTATATGGATGCACCGGATCATCAAACAACGTCTCACTGTCTGCCAGTTCCACCATACTTCCCAGATACATAACGCCAATCCGGTCACTGATGTGTTTCACCATGGAAAGATCGTGAGCAATAAAGAGGTATGTAAGGCTTCTCTTCTTCTGTAACTCCTTCAGCAGATTAATTACCTGAGCCTGAATGGAAACATCAAGAGCGGATATGGGTTCATCACAGATTATAAACTCCGGATCAACAGCCAATGCCCTGGCGATCCCGACTCTTTGCCGCTGTCCCCCGGAAAATTCATGAGGAAAACGGTTTGCATGCTCCCCGGAAAGCCCTACCGTTTCCAAAAGCTCAATTACTTTCTCTTTCCGCTCCTGTCCTTTACAGATTCCATGAGCGTCCATTCCTTCTGCAATAATATCCATGACCTTCATGCGCGGATTTAAGGAAGCATAAGGATCCTGAAAAATCATCTGCATTTTCCTTGTAAAATCATGACGATCCGCCTGCGAAAGACTGTTATTAATTTCCCGCCCATCATATTTAATTGTTCCTTCAGTCGGTTCATACAGCTGAATTACCGTCCGGCCAAAAGTGGACTTTCCGCATCCGCTCTCTCCCACCAGTCCCAGAGTCTCTCCTTTATAAATATCCAGGCTGATATCTCTCACGGCTTTTAAAGTCTGGTTTTTCCCCACATGGAAATACTTTTTCAAATGTTTTACTTCTAATAAAGGTTTCTTATCCGCCGACATTCTGGTTTCCTCCTATTCCCTTAGGGCCTTTGCCCGCTCATCAAGCAGCCAGCAGCGCGCATAATGGGTTTTGCCGCAAAGCATATCCTCAGGAGGATACTGCCTGCAGACCTCCATGGTCTTCGTACATCTGGCCGCAAACGGACATCCATTTGGCGGTTCCATCAAATCCGGAGGTGTCCCCGGAATTGCAGTCAGCTCACTTCCCTTTTCAGAAGCCTTTGGTATAGAAGCCAGAAGCCCTTTTGTGTAAGGATGAGCAGTTTCATAAAACAACTCTCTCACATCAGCAGTTTCCACCAGCTGTCCTCCATACATAACAGCAACACGATCTGCAATATTAGCCACAACTCCAAGATTATGAGTGATAATAATAATAGAAGTTTTAATTTTTTTCTGTAAATCCCTCATCAGATCCAGGATCTGGGCCTGAATCGTTACATCCAGCGCTGTTGTAGGCTCATCAGCAATTAAAATCTTTGGATCGCAGGCCAGAGCCACTGCAATAACTACCCTTTGTCTCATACCTCCGGAAAGCTGATGGGGATACTGGTCATACCTTGCCTCCGGATTAGATATGCCCACCAAAGAAATCAGTTCAAGAGCACGGTCTTTCATCTGAGCCTTTGTCATATCCTTCCGATGTTCTTTCAGCACCTCCACAATCTGCTTACCAATGGTCATAGTAGGATTTAAAGAGGTCATCGGGTCCTGAAATATCATAGAAATATCAGATCCTCTAACTGCCTGCATCTGCCGCTCACTGTGTTTTGCAAGATCCTTTCCTTCTAAAAGTATACTGCCTTCTACAATTTTTCCATTTTTAGGAAGCAGTCCCATAATACTTTTTACAGAAATGGACTTGCCAGAACCGGACTCCCCTACGATTGCCAGAGTCTCCTGTTCATCCAAATGAAAACTGATTCCCCGGACCGCCTGAACCGTACCGTGCTGTGTCTGTATCTGTACCCGTAACTGATTAACTTCTAGTAATCTGCTCACTGACTCTTCACCTACTTTCTCATTCTTGGGTCCAGTGCATCACGCAGACCATCTCCAAGAATACTGAAACATACCATAATAAGAACAATAACAATGGCAGGAAAAATCAGTACATGGGGAAAATTACGAAGCACCTGGTATCCGTTATTAATCAAAACTCCCAGAGAGGCCTTAGGCTCCTGCATACCAATACCTATAAAGCTTAAAAAAGCCTCTGTAAATATGGCAGACGGAATGGTAAACATAGCATTGATGACAATTACCCCAACCGTATTGGGTATCAGATGCTTCCATATAATCCGGGAAGTGCTGGTTCCCAAAACACGGGCTGCCAGTACAAACTCCTGATTCTTAAGCTTTAAAATCTCCGCCCTGACCAGACGGGCCATATTCACCCAGCCGGTAATAGAAAGAGCCACAACAATAGTCCAAATGCCAGCCGGCATAATCATCATCAATAGAATCACAATAATCAAGTGAGGAATTCCCACCAGTATTTCAATGAACCGCTGCATAACCGCATCCACTTTTCCGCCTATAAGGGCAGAAACCGCTCCATACGCTACCCCAACAGTTAAATCCAAAAATGCAGCCACAAATGCAATCAGCAGTGATATCCGGGTCCCCATCCACGTTCTCACCCACAGATCCCGTCCAAACTGATCCGTTCCAAACAAATGTGTGATGGAAGGAATTTGATAAATAATATCATAATTCGTTTCTTTATAAGAATAAGCAGAAAATACCGGAGCCAGTATTGCCAAAATACCAATTGCTATTAAAGTAAACAAACTGGCAACAGCCGCTTTATTTTTCTTCAAACGGAGCCATCCCTCCTGAAATGCGGTCAGATTGGGATGAGCAATATGTTCTTTTTCAGATTCATCCACATGAACCCTCACAAATAATTCATCCATACTCACGCCTCCTTTCCTGCTGCCAGGCGTATTCTTGGATCAATCAGAGAATAAGCGATGTCAACGATTAATACTACAAAAATGTAAAAAGCGCTGTAAAAAATCGTAATTCCCATGATTGTAGAATAATCATTGGCCTTAATGCTATCCACAAATAAGCTGCCGATTCCCGGAATGGTATAAATATTTTCTACTGCCAGAGATCCCGTCAGAAGATTTACAACAATCGGTCCAAGAATAGTTACCACAGGAATAATAGAGTTTCTCACTGCATGACGCATCAGTACTTTCATAGGACTCAGTCCCTTCGCCTTAGCAGTAATGATATAATCCTGCTCCAATACTTCTAACATCTCTGTCCTGATAAACCGTGCGACCATGGCAGTCGCAGAAAAAGACAGGGCAATAGAAGGAAGAACCGAGCATCTCCAGTCCGTCCAGAAGCCAACCGGAAGGATGCCCCATTTTAAAGCCACATAATACTGAAGCAGAGCCGCTGCCACAAAATTGGGAACAGAAACTCCCAGCACAGCCACAATCATGGTAAAATAGTCAATTCCGCTGTTGTGTTTCCACGCCGCAATAATTCCCAGGACAAGTCCCAGAGCCAAACCGATCAATACCGCCTGAATTCCGATCAATGCCGACGGACCGATTCTTCCTCCTATTACAGTCGCTACCTTTTGTCCCGTATAGGTAAAAGAAGTTCCGAAATCCCCATGGAGAATATTTCCCATATACTTTACATACTGTTTTGGCAGAGATTCATTTAATCCATACTGTTCTAAAACAACATGCTGCTGCTGTGCAGACATCATATTAAAACGTTCCGCATCAAAAGGAGAGCCGGGCAGCTTTTTCATCAGAAAAAATGTCGCCGTTACAATGACCCATAATGTCAGCACCAGATAAATCAGACGCTTGCAGATATATTTTATCATGCTGTATCCTCCTTTGCATTCCTATTTTCATAAGATTCCAAAAAGAGCCGTCCTCCTCCAATTTCGAAAAAGAAGGGGCGGCTCTTCTCATTTCCCGCATTTTAGCTGTAAGGGCAAACCTCTGCCCGCCGCGGATTATTCAAAGTAAGCGTACTTAAATTCAACATCTGGTCCGAAGGGATGGTTAACCAGTCCTTTTACATTTGATTTAGTCAGTGTAGCAGATCCTCTGTGATACAAAGGAGCAACAATCACATCTTCATCAACCAGAAGTTTCTCCGCCTGCAGCAGCATATTCAGACGCTTCGCATCATCAGTCTCAACTCTTGCATCGTTGATCAGCTTATTATAATTCTCGTTCTGATAGGAGCCGCGGTAAGGAGTACCATTGGTCCATAAATCAAGATAAGTCATGGCATCATCATAGTCAGCGCCCCATGCAGTGGAAGCAAACATATAATTATCGTTATCCATTAATTCATTTCTAGCCTGAACCGTCTTCGTATCGATTGTAATATCAATGCCTAAATTCTTATTTAACTCACTCTGTATGTAAGTCGCAACAGCTTTTGTCACAGAATCATCACGTACCAGAAGTGTCAGTTTCGGAGTCTCACCTAACTCCTTGCATCCCTCTTCCCAATACTTTTTCGCTTCTTCTGCATTAAACGGGCATAAATTTCCGTTAAGCTCACGGAAGGTCTTACTTCCGTCCCCATACATACCTTCCGCTACAAGACCAATGCTGGAAGAAGAACCATCTGCCAGGATCACCTTAGCCAGAGTATCACGGTCAATTGCTGCAGAAACAGCCTTACGAATATTTTTGTTTTTCATAACCGGATTGCTTAAGGAAAACTGCAGATATTCTGTTCTGAACTCGCTTTCAGATTTAAATTCCGGATTATTCTCGTAAGCAGCCACATTGGAAGAATCAAGTGCTACCTGGCTCAGCTCATTTGCCAGATAAGCATTTAAAGCTGCAGAAGCATCTTTCATAACTCTTACCTGCGTATTTTCAATCTTTACATTTGCCGCATCCCAGTACTTATCATTCTTCTTGAGGGTAGCACCAACTGCTGGATCATAGCTGGTAATTACGTAAGGACCACAGTAAATCATATTATCTGCACTTAAGCCATACTGGTCGCCTTTTGAAGTAACGTATGCCTCATTTAAAGGGAAGAACTGGCAGAGTACGGTTAAACGTGCAAAATAAGGAGTAGGTGCTTTAATTGTTACCTGGAATGTCTTGTCGTCAAGAGCCTTCACACCAACTTCTTCCGCACTAACTTTACCCTCATTGTACTCAGCACCATTTACAATATAATCTGTCATAATAAAGCTGTAACCGTTAGTCGCATCTGCGCTCATCTGCTTTAACCAGGAGAATACAAAATCACTGGCTGTTAAAGGAGTTCCGTCGCTCCACTGCAAGCCATCTCTTAAATGAAAGGTGTATGTAAGTTTATCATCTGAAACATCATAACTTTTTGCAAGTGCAGGCTGGGCCTCATTTTTTTCATCCAGGCGAAGCAGACCCTCAAATGCGTTGTTATTTACCATGGAGGACTGGCTGTCAGAAGCTGCCCACTGTACCAGAGTCTTGATTTCTGCGTTCGCATAAATGCTAAGCACCTGATCACCTGCTGCCGGAGCCGTCGTTTTGTCAGAAACAGATTCACTTGCACCTGAACTCTGTGAAGAATCACCAGTAGTTGTGCCGCCGGTACCTCCGGTAAATGCACAACCAGAAAGAGCTCCAATTACCAGACATGCTGCAGTACCTAAAGCTAATACTCTTTTTTTCATTTTTCCTCTCCTTTTGTATTACTTTTATTGTTTCGTCTTAATTTATAGCATTTTACCTATAAAATTATTTAAATTATACAGATATGTGGTGGTTGTGTCAATATTTATTTTATTATTTTGTATTGTTTTAAATTGTTTCAATTCTTAACCAAAATACTTTTTTTAATAAGTCAGAGCATTCAAAAAAGAGAGATCTAAACGTACTCTTGTTAACCTTTATCAATTCAGCGGCAAAACACAGGCTGCTCTCTGTAAAATGAACCAGTGTAATAACTGAAGAAAACACTATAATTACCATATCTTTACTTTAAAATTCACTTATAAGAATACTTGACAAGCAAAAATCACATGATATACTAATAGACAACAAGTTGTCCTATATTTTCAAGGAGGTATCATGAAACAATTTTATTTACAGCAAATCTTCTCTACAATATTTTATTTATCCAATAAAATCCAAACAGAAGGAGATAAGTTAGATAGAGACATTACCGTCCGGCAGTGGATGACACTGCTGACTATCCTGCACCTGCCAGAGGCCAAGGCCAATTATAATCAAATTGCCGACATGATGGGGTACTCAAAACAAAATGCGAAAAAACTGGTAACTGTCCTGGAAAGAAAAGGATTTGTCACAATTGGAAAAAGTGATTCCGATCGCCGTGCCGTATGTATTCAGGTCACAGAAAATTGCAGAAACATTTTAAACAATTACTATAATAGAGGTAATGTTTACTTAAACGAACTGTTTAAGGATTTTGATGAAGTGGAAGCTGAGACATTATGGAAACTTTTGAAGAAGCTCACTACTTATGACGGCAGCGCTTGGCATGGCTACGAGGAGAAAATTTCTCTTGAATAAATTGGAGGTTATAGAATGGATACAAATTGTGATATAAATATCATTCCCGAAAGATCCCTCATCGACCAATCAGTTGATATTACACTCACCGGATTGCAGCAAAATCAAAAGGTCATTATTCGTGCTGTAAGCAATGATTATTATTGCATTAACTCGGGAATGTCAGAGCAGGGACAAAATTCAGTATGGGAGTCCTATGGCGTTTTTATAGCAGATGATAATGGCAATCTTTCATTAGGAAAGGCTGCGCCGGTTAAGGGGACATATCAAATGTGTGATGCAATGGGACTTTTCTACTCAATGAAA
Source organism: Clostridium boliviensis (assembly GCF_033342255.1). Classification (NCBI taxonomy): domain Bacteria; kingdom Bacillati; phylum Bacillota; class Clostridia; order Eubacteriales; family Clostridiaceae; genus Clostridium; species Clostridium boliviensis. Next base: position 10,148 of record NZ_JAWONS010000133.1, on the reverse strand, counting down.
ATTCGGGAACACTGTCCGGTAAAACTTACAAAAGAACTTTCCGAAGTAAGTGAAAATCGGAGTTTTCATATTCTTTTTACCGTAGAGGCCAATGGTGAGATTCTGACTTCTAAAGAACATACCCGGCAGTTCTGCGATGAAACAATAAAAAGCGAAACCATTGTTCAAAAAGGTCTTATTGCACGCTGTTTTACCTCAGATATCATCAAGAAAAGACCTGCAGTTATTGTTGTAAGTGGAAGTGACGGAAGAATAGAGATTGCACAAGCTATTGCAGAGGTCCTGGCTCAGCGCGGATATTGTGCATTAGCAATCTGTTATTTCGGAATGAATGGTGCTTCACCAAATCTGAGCCAGATCCCACTAGAAATCATAGAAAACGCCATTGAATGGTTAAAGAAACAGGAAAGTGTCGACGAAAAACAGATTGGAATTTATGGACGTTCCAAGGGCGGAGAACTTGTTCTTGAAGCTGCCTCAATCTTTCCTGACATTACCTGTGTAATCGCCAACACACCCAGTTGTTATGTCTATGAAGGATTAAAAGATAAGATCACTTCACGTCATTCCTCGTGGACTTATGGTGGAAAGGAACTTCCATTCCTAAAGTTTTCTAATTCTATTCTATTTCAGATGATAATTAAAAAAATGCTGGGGCAAAAAGACCTTATACGGTGGATGTATCAGCAGTTAATTACAAGGGGAGAGACGGATAAAGCCAGTATTGCCGTTGAAAAGATCAATGGCCCTATATTATTTCTTTCCTCAGAATCAGATTCAATATGGCCCTCTCTCCTTCATTGTGAAACAGCAGTACATAGACTATACGAAAAAAAGTTTCAACACCATTACAAGCATTGTACCTATGAAAAAGCAGGCCATATGCTTACTTTACCATATCAGTCAATTGCCAATCTAAAGAAATGGAATGTAGGCTTGGAAGAATGGAAACAGGCATGTCTGGAAAGCTGGAGGCAAACAACAGACTTTTTAGACAATTGGAGTCATAACATTTAAACTTACAATTCGTCTGGTGAAATTTTTTTAAAGGAAAGGAAGAAAAAATCTGATGAAAGTTACAGCTATTTTAGGCAGTCCAAGAAAAAAAGGGGATTGCTTTAACGTAATAGAAATGCTTCAAAAAAGTTTTAACAGGGTAGAGGAAACCCAAATAGATTATATTTATCTTAATGATATCGAACTTGGATTCTGTAAAAGCTGCCTTTTGTGCTACACAAAAGGAGAGCAGTACTGCCCCCATAAGGAAGTGACCACCATGCTTTTAAATAAGATGCTGGAGTGCGATGTTGTGATTTTTGCCAGCCCCGTTTATGAGCAGCATGTAACAGCATTAATGAAAAATTTTTATGATAACTTTTCCTTCATGTTCCACAGACCCCGTTTCTTTCATAAAAGGGCAATTCTGGTTTCTTCTACAGGAGGATCTGGATTAAAAGAAACACTGAGCTATATGAAAATGTGCGCAATTGGATGGGGATTTCAAATTGCCGGAACTGTAGGAGTCTGTGGAGCTACGCTAAAAACAGACGAGGCTTATAAGCAGAATGTTCAAAACAATATTAACCATTTGGTTAATAACCTATTTAAAAACAAAGAATCAACCCCTACCCTATATCAATTGGCAATGTTCAGGGCAATGCAATCTAAAGCCTTAGGATCCTCAAAGAAAAAGGATATATCATTTGAATACTGGAAAGAGCATGGATGGTTCGAAAAAGAATATTATACAAACGCAAAAATCAGTCTATTCAAAAAAATCTATTCCCGATTCATCAGAAAAATAATGAAAAAACTAATAACCACCAAATTAATGATAATACGGTAAATAGTAAATAACCAGACCAAGTCAATAAGTTCGCCGCCCATTTTGGGCGGCGTTATATTTACCGTATTTTTAGTTTTTAACAACGATCTGGCAACTACTCTGACTACGGAATTAGTTTTACCGTTCATCTTATTGAATCGAAGTCTTTTCCATAACTACTCATATTTTAACATAAGTGACTCGCAAATCGGTTTATATCCGATTTTTTGATATATACTATTGGATGTTGGATTCAACAAATCCGTGTACAATACACATTTAGTAAAGCCTTTCTCTAATGCTATTTGACTTAATTGTGCAACACATGATGATGCATAACCATTGCCACGAAAATATGGAGGTGTATATACAAATGCTACACCCACAGCTGTCTGCATCTCTCTCGTAAAGCCAGCCATAGAAACAGGCGAGCCCTCAATTTCTAAAACATAAAGTTTTTTTGTAGACAATCTATAATGATACACGTTAGCATCTTGAGGAATAAACATTTCTGTTTTTCCATAATCTACTGCCGCATTAAACGCTTCCAGCCAATATGGGAAAAAATGCATATCTTTTTCTTCCAATAATCTAACAACTCCAAGTTGCTCAATATCAGGGTTCACAGCAGTAAGCTCATATATTCTCTGACTCATTGTTGTCTTAAATGTTAATCCCTTTTGAGCAGTATATTCTTTAGCAAATATGTCCGCTAGTTTTTTTTCGGTAGTCACACCCGGAATATTATATTCAGCCAATCCATCTATTAAACATTTTATAGCTTGATGATTAATTATATTATCTGTAGAATAAAGTGTGATATTATGTGGAGGCGTCATCAGAGCAGTAAGGCAAATACCGTTAACATCAGAAACAGTTGCCATCACCCACTTAGCAGAGTCACGCCAATCTGTTTTATCTTTCCCTTCATTACCGATTATAATATTGCCTAGAAGAATCATATTTTGCGCCTCATCACGCATTAGAACGTCATATGTATCTTTATAAAACTCATGCACATCATTATATAACTTATATTGCATAGTAATATCTCCTTTCCCATAAAAAGCACAAATAATCTTCACTCCAAATTCATATATTAGTTACGGCTTTTTGGTCAAATACAAAGTAATAGTGTCGTAAAATTCAATTCGATTATTATGATTTTGTATTACAGATTTTATACCTTTAAAGAAGTCTGATCTATAAGGCTCTTTTAAAACAATATGGTCGCAATGTGTACCAAGATACTCTATATAATTTTCAGCATTAAATTCCCGTTTGCTGTGAAACTTAAATTCTTGAAAATCTACAAAACCATAATTAACTGCGTTACGATAAATCAATTTCTGTGTGTACGGTGTTTCTGGTTTAAAATACTGGGAATAAACGTTTTGAATTTCATTAAATAGAGTTTCATTTGGCGTTTTATAATCTCCACGCATCATCATCATAGCGAGATGTCCACCACCTTTAAGCAGTTTATAGCTTTTTGTAAAGGCAATTTGTTCAGGTATCCATTGAATTGTTGCTGCTGAATAAATCAAATCAAACTGCTTATCACCGTAATCGTAATTTCCAAAATCCCCATTTACAATGTGAAAATTCCAATAATCCTTAAATTTATTTTTCGTAAACTCGTAAAGGTTTTCTCCAAGCTCTATTGCAAGATAATTACAATCAGTTCTTAAAATCGGTTCAGTTGCTTGACCAGTTCCCGGACCAATTTCAAGTACAGATTTAGAAGAATCAAGTTCTGCATTGTTAATAATACAGTCAAAAGCCTCTTTACAATATTTAGGCCGCCATTTGTCAAACTTCTCTGGAATCGTATCAAATACTTTTCTAAATTCCATTTATTTACCCCTCCCTATTATATATATAACGTTTACTACAACTAAAAATTAATTAATTCATTATACTATTAAAATTTTAATATTCCAAATAAATTTAATCCTTAATGTTTGTGGTCCAAACCCACTAAATAATACTAGTAAAATTTGCAGCTGCTCCGTAAAATATATTTTACACATAAATTGCGGACTGCTTAAACGATAATGGTTTATTCTTATGACATATAACTACCCTAAGTCGTCATTTGTTTAGGAGAATCGGGACTATGGAACAAACATACCAGAAAAAAAGGAAAATAAGCACTTGACAAAACGCATATTTGTAACTAAAATAGTTACAGAAGGAGGCACTTATGTATTCAACTAAATTATCGGTAAGCATTCATATATTGAGTGTGATTGTACTGATGGAGGGGCAGCCCGTCACATCTGAGTACATCGCTTCCAGCATTAACACCAATCCCGCCCTTGTGAGACGTTTAATGAGCCGTCTAAAGAAGGCAAAGCTAATTAAAACGAGTACGAAGCTTGGTGTAACAGGTCTTGCCAGAGAGGCGAAAGATATTTCACTTCTTGATATCTTTTTTGCAGCAGAAGACCATCAGGATTTGTTTAGTATTCATAGCAACACCAATCCAAACTGTCCAGTAGGGGCAAAGATAGAAGTCACATTGAAACATTTATACAACAACATACAATCAGCAACAGAGGAAAAGTTATCTGCCATTAGCCTGGCTGACATTATAAAAGAATTTATATAAAGCAACTCCGACTCATTTGATTAAAATTTGAGTCTGAAAGAAAAAGAAAGGATGTGAGCAAATATGAAAATTGCAATCATAGGTGCAACCGGTATGGCCGGCACTGCCCTCTACAAAGAAAGTGTATCACGCGGACACGAAGTCACTGCAATTGTCCGGCATAAGGATAAGGCAGTATCTTTGTTAGGAAGCGGAGTAAAAGTAATTGATAAAGATGTATTTGATCTAACAAGATCAGATCTTGAGGGCTTTGATGTCATTATAAATGCCTTTGCAACAGCTCCCGCTAAAGCGTATTTACACCTGGATCTGGCTGCAAAGCTCGTAAGTTTTTTCCGTGAAACCGGAAAGCCCAGACTGTTTTTTATTCTAGGTGCAGCCAGCCTGTTAGATGAAAACAACAAGCTGTTTCTAGACACTTTGAAAACCATACCTGATGTCGCACCCTGGATTTCCATTCCAGTGGAGGCATATAAAACCCTTAATTTTTTGAGAAACATTGAAAATGTGAACTGGGTAGGCGTATCCCCATCGGCTGAATTTGTCCCAGGAGAAGCTTCGGTCCCTGTTATAGGAAAGGATCATTTGCTGACCTCCTCCAAAGGCGAATCAGTTGTGACAAGCGGAACCATGGCTGTTGCCATTTTAGATGAAGTGGAAAATCCACAGTTTATTCGTACCAGATTTACCGTATGTAATCAATAATATAGAATTCAAACTAAAAATGGAGGTATATTTTATGAGTAAGACAATTGGATTTATTAATGGTAGTTTGAGAAAAAATTCATTTTTATTGCAAGAATATCACATCTAGAAATCATATAATCCCTTATTGACTTATTCGTATTTTCTAAAATAGAATCCGGAACTATGATTATTCCAACTCCACCCTCTTCTACCTTATTTATTCCCTTTATTTTACCTGGCTTCAATAAATCAATACATTCATACAATGCATTTACTTCTAATGATTTTCCATATTTCTTTTTTCCATTTTCCATTATTTGTTCGGTCGCATCTGTTACTTTTCCAAATGGCACATTAGTTATTAATAGATCTACATTTCCTAAATCATCAGCGTCTGTCAATGATGTTTTTTGCTTTAATATGCTTCTAGAAATTATATTTTTATCACAATATACATCAACTCCATAGTTTTCCATTATTTTATCAAGTGATAACGTAAAACCTCTATCTACATATAAGTTCAAAAAATGGTTTATATCCTCAATATTTTTCCCAATATTCTTCTTTACATCCATTTTATTCATAACAGGAATAACATCATATTTTGTTTTTTCTTTACTTTTATACAAAAAATGTTTTCTCCAATTAAGTAACACTCCTGCCTAATGAGTAGAATATTCATTAGAAAAGGAGTAAGCCAATGACACAGTTTTCAGATGCTACACGCAAAAAAATCGTAAAGCAGCATATTCAAGAAGGAAGAACTCTCGCAAGTCTTGCTGCAGAATATGGCGTTTCCAAAGCCTCAATTTCAAATTGGGTACGTGCATACCGTGAAGAATGCCAAACAGATGATGTTGCCAAATCCCAGTTAGAATTAATGGAAGAAGTTGGTAAGCTTCGCCAGGAAAAGGCTGAACTTGAAAAGGAAAACGACTTCTTAAAAAAAGCAGCGGCATTCTTTGCGAAGGAAATCGATTAGTGGCATATCGATTAATTGACGAATACAAGGATATCTATGGACTGAGATGGCTTCTGATCCATATGAATATTCTACCGAACGCTTATTACAACTATCTGAAGGCAGCTAAGAAAGAATACCGTCAGGAGAAAAAGGAAATATGTGATAAGATTCGTGAAATCTATCATAATTATGGGGGAAACTTAGGTAAGTATAAATTATGTTTTTTCTTGTTATATTTTTCCTTTTTAGACGGAAAAATTATTTTACAATTAAAGTACTACATTTCTATCAAAAAAATTAATTTATCTGCTTAATAAATAAAATCACATAATTAATAGCGAATTGCATATTTTTAAATTCAATGCTATGATAATTAAACCAGAACACACGATTACTGTTATCATTTAAGCTAAAACTAATTGACACAACTTTTTATAATAAAATATAATAATAGTAATAACTGGATGGAGATAAAAATCCAACACTATAACCGTTGCTTTTATATTATTAACTTCATATAAATAAAAAGAAAGGAGATAAATGGAACCTAATTTTGTTGTAAGAGGATCAATAAACAAAAAAACACTAAAAAGTTTTGAAAAACATTTACACAGACCATCATTTACTCTATTTATCAATATTGTCATATTAATATCTGTATCATTGGCACTTTTCTTTTTTTTGCTTAGGTTCAATTCTCTTGCTAATATTTTTTTTATAGGTGCATTATTCATATATATTGAAAAAATACTTGGAAGAAAATTGATTATGAAAAGGCTGCTTGTTGTAATAAGTCCTGAACAGTTAGACTTTAATTATAAATTGAAATTTTATGATGATCATATGACTATATCCAAAGAATCAGATGAATCCGGTTTTGATATAGATTACATTAATATTAGTCGTATTACTGAGACAAAAAAATATATCGCGCTATTTACCCGTGAAAATATGTGTTTTCCCGTTTATAATACATTTTATAATGATAGCGAGAAATACGAATGGATGGATTATATAGTAGATAAAAACAAAAAAATAAAATTGTACAATATACAGTAAGGAGCTTTTTTATATGCATCATACGTTTGAAGCTATAGGCGTATCAAATAAGGAAACATTAATGGAAACAAAAAAATATCTGCTACCTGGCTTTATCTGCCCCATGATGACAATAACGAGCATAGTTTTTTTATGTCAATCTATATATGAGATACTCCATGCTTCTACATTCATGTCAATCTTTTTTATTTTTTTAGCTTTATTGGTTTATTTAATATATCGCCACAAACTAATTTCGATCGTTAATCGCTATATGCAAAGTATGAAAGGATATATGCATACAGAAAATATGGTTTATAAGCTCAGATTTGATGATGAGTACCTTTGTGTGTCCATCAATGAAGCAGATATCAATATTCAAATCCCATATTCTGATTTTGTTAAAATAATTGAAACAGAAAATCATTACTTTATGAAAACAAAAGCAGGAAACCCTGTAATTATAACAAAACACTCATTATCTAATGTGTCAAAAGAGAACTTAAAAATTTTTTTAAAAAAGAAATGTACTAATGTTAAAAAAATAAAGCTAAGGCAATAATAAAAAAGAATGAATGTTTTCTCTAAATTGCGAAAACAACCTTTCTTTTTTTATCTATATAAAAATAATGTAAGGATCAAATAAAATCGTGTTTAAATAATTTGAGCAAGTTTACTTAATATTTTTTCAATAAAAGCACCAGTCGCTACAGTTCCTGCAGTTCCTGCTCCTACCTCCCACGCAATAACAGCAGCAATAATAACAATTAATGCAACCCCGACTATTTCTAGTTCCTCTCTGTGTTCTTCAACAAATGCAAAGATAGGGTCAAATATAGTAGGGTCCCCTCCATTGTGGATCTTTACACAATATGTAAATTTGAAAACAAATTCCACTGGTGGAAAATCGTCTTTTACCATAACTTCTTTTTTAATTGAATATGCTACATATGCCCAATTTCCTGTTTCGTCACTTTTTAGCCCTGATTCAAGTACTGAAGCACCTACTTCCACAGATGAATTTATATCAAATACAATATCAAGAATACTCTGAGCCTCTTCAAATCCCTCTAAGGTAATAGAAATCATATCACCAAGATCTATTTGACCTGAAAATGCTCGCCCATTGCTTATATCACACATTACAGAACCTGGATTTTTAGCACTATTATCAAAAATAGTTGTTTCTGAACTTGCCTCAACAATAATCTTGCTATCCGGCAAAACAGGGATTTCAACTGCTTGATTTAACTTAATTTTATCAGATGGAAGTACGACATAACACACATCTAAGAACTCCCTGTAATAATCCAGCAGCACGCTTTCAGTTTCTTCTGCGGTGGGTGGCTTAGGAACTTCAATTGCATCCCCTCCATTACTGCCGTATCCATCTATGGTTGAATGTGGATAGGCTACAATAAATTGGACAGATATTTTAAGGTCATGTAAAATAGAAGATAGAAAAGGAGTAATGATCATGACCGAAAAAAGAAAGCCCCGTTCTTATGCGGATGAATTTAAACAGCAGTTAGTTCAGCTGTACCATAATGGAAAAAGAAAATGTGATATCTGTCGTGAATACGATATTGCCACCTCATTGCTGGATAAATGGCTCAAGCAGTCTGCCACCTCTGGTTCTTTCCACGAGAAAGATAACCGTTCCACAGAACAGCAAGAATTAATTGAACTGCGTAAACGAAATAAACAATTGGAGATGGAGAACGACATTTTAAAACAAGCAGCGCTGATTTTAGGACGAAAGTAAATGTGATTAAGGCAAATGCTCACAAATACTCTGTATCAGCAATGTGTAAAGTCCTAAACATCCCTAGAAGTTCCTATTATTATGAAGCAACGCAGAAACAACCAGAAGATAGTCTGCCAGCTGAAATCCGGGAGATATTCCGGCAGAGCCGGAATAATTATGGTACCCGGAAAATCAAAGTGGAGCTTTCCAAAAAAGACCTCAGGGTTTCCTGTAGACGCATTGGGCGAATCATGAAGCAAGAGGGGCTTGTATCTTCCTATACCGTAGCACAATACAAGCCGCATGTGGATAAATGTAATGAATCCAAAGTGCAAAACATAGTAAACCGGGATTTCTCCGATCAGCCGCAATATAACGTTGTAGTCAGCGATTTGACCTATGTACGGGTAGGAAACAGCTGGAATTACATCTGTGTGCTTGTTGATCTGTTCAACCGGGAAATCATTGGTTACAGTGCTGGCAAGAGCAAAGATGCCAAGCTGGTGAGCAAAGCTTTTTCCAGAGTCAATGTAAATCTGGAAAAAATACAGATTTTCCACACCGACCGTGGGAATGAGTTTAAAAATAAAACTCTGGATGAAACGCTTGAAACATTTCACATTCGCCGCTCTCTGAGCATGAAAGGGTGTCCTTATGACAATGCGGTAGCAGAGGCTACATTTAAAATAATCAAGACCGAATTTATGAAAGGTCAGGAATATGAGACGCTAGAGCAGTTACAATACGAATTGGCTGATTATGTAAACTGGTTTAATAACCATAGGATTCATTCCTCGCTTGGTTATTTGACCCCCAAAGAGTATCGACTTACTAACCTTAAAAAAGTTGTCTAAAAAAGTGTTGACAATCCACTCGTAAGTTTTTTCCGTGAAACCGGAAAGCCCAGACTGTTTTTTATTCTAGGTGCAGCCAGCCTGTTAGATGAAAACAACAAGCTGTTTCTAGACACTTTGAAAACCATACCTGATGTCGCACCCTGGATTTCCATTCCAGTGGAGGCATATAAAACCCTTAATTTTTTGAGAAACATTGAAAATGTGAACTGGGTAGGCGTATCCCCATCGGCTGAATTTGTCCCAGGAGAAGCTACGGTCCCTGTTATAGGAAAGGATCATTTGCTGACCTCCTCCAAAGGCGAATCAGTTGTGACAAGCGGAACCATGGCTGTTGCTATTTTGGATGAAGTGGAAAATCCACAGTTTATCCGTACCAGATTTACCGTATGTAATCAATAATATAGAATTTAAACTAT
>NZ_JAWONS010000132.1:0-464 GCF_033342255.1 Clostridium boliviensis | reverse complement strand
TTCGGCATCGCTTCTTCGCTTCCATCAGGATCTGCTTTTCCACTTCGGCCAGGATCGCCGGAAGCGTCCGGTCGCCGTTGAACAGTGCGGAGAAATTCTCCTCGGGTTGCCGCATCTTCTCGGGCAAATCCCTCATGCGGATGACCCGCTCCTCCACCGTCACCACCAACCGTTCCATCAGGTTCTCCAATTCCCGGACATTTCCCGGCCACGAATACTTCAGCAGACCCTCCACCGCCCCAGCGTCCAACTCCTTCTCCCGCCGATACTTCCTCCGGTATTTGTCCAAAAAATGGCGGATCAGCGGCAAAATATCCTCCTGTCGTTCACGGAGGGGCGGAATGGTGATCGGAACCACATTGAGTCGAAAATACAGGTCCTCCCGGAAACGTCCTTCCCTCACCAGATTTTCCAGGTTTCGATTGGTGGCGGCGATCAGACGGAAATCCGATTCCTGTGGCCGG
>NZ_JAWONS010000131.1:0-3030 GCF_033342255.1 Clostridium boliviensis | reverse complement strand
AAAATACCTCGTTAAGTGCTCTGGCGACCTAAACCAACTTGGTTAAGCCCTCGACCTATTAGTGACAGTCAGCTGCACATGTTGCCATGCTTCCACCTCTGCCCTATCTACCTCGTCGTCTTCAAGGGGTCTTACTCTTGCGATGGGATATCTCATCTTGAGGGGGGCTTCACGCTTAGATGCCTTCAGCGTTTATCCCTTCCCGACTTGGCTACTCTGCCATGGTGTTGATCACCAACAGATACACCAGAGGTCAGTCCATCCCGGTCCTCTCGTACTAAGGACAGCTCCTCTCAAATATCCTACGCCCACGCCGGATAGGGACCGAACTGTCTCACGACGTTCTGAACCCAGCTCGCGTACCGCTTTAATGGGCGAACAGCCCAACCCTTGGGACCTACTACAGCCCCAGGATGCGATGAGCCGACATCGAGGTGCCAAACCACTCCGTCGATGTGAACTCTTGGGAGTGATAAGCCTGTTATCCCCAGGGTAGCTTTTATCCGTTGAGCGATGGCAATCCCACTTTATACCACCGGATCACTAAGTCCTAGTTTCCTACCTGCTCCACCCGTCGGTGTCGCAGTCAAGCTCCCTTATGCCTTTGCACTCTTCGAATGGTTTCCGACCATTCTGAGGGAACCTTTGAGCGCCTCCGATACTCTTTCGGAGGCGACCGCCCCAGTCAAACTCCCCGCCTGACATTGTCCCCCAGCCAGGTTATGGCTGCAGGTTAGAAATCCAATACCGCAAGGGTGGTATCCCAACATCGGCTCCACAGAGACTGGCGTCCCTGTTTCATTGCCTCCCACCTATCCTGTACATGCAGCACCGAATCCCAGTATCAAGCTGGAGTAAAGCTCCATGGGGTCTTTCCGTCCTGGCGCAGGTAACCAGCATCTTCACTGGTATTTCAATTTCACCGGGTGCATTGTCGAGACAGCGCTCAAATCATTACGCCTTTCGTGCGGGTCGGAACTTACCCGACAAGGAATTTCGCTACCTTAGGACCGTTATAGTTACGGCCGCCGTTTACTGGGGCTTAAATTCAGAGCTTCGCGTTGCCGCTAACCCCTCCTCGTAACCTTCCAGCACCGGGCAGGCGTCAGCCCATATACCTCACCTTTCGGTTTTGCATAGACCTGTGTTTTTGCTAAACAGTTGCTTGAGCCTATTCTCTGCGGCCTGATTTCTCAGGCACCCCTTATCCCGAAGTTACGGGGTCATTTTGCCGAGTTCCTTAACAATGCTTCTCCCGCCGGCCTTAGGATTCTCTCCTCATCCACCTGTGTCGGTTTACGGTACGGGCACATATTACACAATAGCGGCTTTTCTTGACAGCCCCTACAGAGACTTCCCTACTGATATTCGGTACGCGTCACACCTTCCTGTTGCTAAGCGGATTTGCCAACTTAGCCAGTCCAATGCTTGCCCCGGTCTTTTCATTCCCGGGTTCTCTCTCGGTTCTGTGTCCCCACAGTTCTGATAATATGCGGTACAGGAATTTCAACCTGTTGTCCATCGACTACGTCTTTCGACCTCGCCTTAGGTCCCGACTTACCCAGAGCAGATCAGCTTTACTCTGGAAACCTTAGATATTCGGCCTGAAGGATTCTCACCTTCATCTCGCTACTCATTCCGGCATTCTCTCTTCTTAACGCTCCACACCTCCTTACGGTAGTGCTTCTGCGCATTAAGAATGCTCCTCTACCAATGTACATGAATGTACATTCCACAGCTTCGGTGTCGTGTTTTAGCCCCGGACATTTTCGGCGCAAGACCTCTCGACTAGTGAGCTATTACGCACTCTTTGAATGTGTGGCTGCTTCTAAGCCAACATCCTAGTTGTCTCTGAAATCTCACATCCTTTTCCACTTAACACGCACTTTGGGACCTTAGCTGGTGGTCTGGGCTCTTTCCCTTTTGACTGCCCAACTTATCTCGTGCAGTCTGACTCCCGTACATCATCTGACCGGCATTCGGAGTTTGATATTCTTTGGTAAGCTTTGACGCCCCCTAGGAAATTCAGTGCTCTACCTCCGGCAGACTAATACGAGGCTAGCCCTAAAGCTATTTCGAGGAGAACCAGCTATCTCCGGGTTCGATTGGAATTTCTCCCCTACCCACACCTCATCGCCACCCTTTTCAACGGATGTGCGTTCGGTCCTCCACCGCCTTTTACGGCAGCTTCAACCTGGACATGGGTAGATCACCCGGTTTCGGGTCTACCTTCACTGACTTAACGCCCTATTAAGACTTGGTTTCCCTTCGGCTCCGCACATTCAGTGCTTAACCTTGCCAGTAACGGTAACTCGCCGGACCGTTCTACAAAAAGTACGCGGTTCCACTTAAAATGTGGTTCCACAGCTTGTAAACACAAGGTTTCAGGTTCTCTTTCACTCCCCTCCCGGGGTCCTTTTCACCTTTCCTTCACAGTACTATGCGCTATCGGTCACTAAGTAGTATTTAGCCTTGGGGGGTGGTCCCCCCGAATTCCCACAAGGTTTCTCGTGTCTCGTGGTACTTTGGATCCTGCTCGCTGACTATTGCTTTCCCATACAAGGCTTTCACTTTCTATGGCCGGTCTTTCCAGGACCGTTCTGGTAACAAATCGTCTCACTTATTGCAGTCCGTAACCCCAGCATGCACGCACGCTGGTTTAGGCTCTTTCCATTTCGCTCGCCGCTACTTTGGAAATCGAGTTTTCTTTCTTTTCCTCCGGGTACTTAGATGTTTCAGTTCCCCGGGTTCCCGACGTATGGCTATGGATTCACCATACGACAACTGAGGTTTGCTCAGCTGGGTTTCCCCATTCAGATATCTCCGGATCAAAGGATATTTGCTCCTCCCCGAAGCTTTTCGCAGCTTATCACGTCTTTCATCGGCTCTTAGTGCCAAGGCATCCACCTTGTGCTCTTTATAGCTTAACCAATACGACTTTCACCTGCGGGTGCGGGCTACTTATCTAAGATACATAGCGTTGTATCTTATGGTCTTAGGTTTGTTCTCTTACCGTACGTTACGGTAATT
>NZ_JAWONS010000130.1:0-1767 GCF_033342255.1 Clostridium boliviensis | reverse complement strand
AGGCGTTTGCGAAACGCCGAAAGCCTTGAAAATTAAGGCTTTTATTCTTGCAAAAATAAAACAACTCCTCACGAGTTTATGGTAAAATTGAGTTGTCTAGAAACAATTCATACCTAACCTCGAAAGGAGTTGTATACTTATGATACCATACAAACAGCTTTCTTTGGCAGATATTTTTACAGATTGTCAAAACATTTTTAATGAAGACAAACCTGCATTCTTGTCTTTACTCGAATCTCACATTAATCTTGATGAAATTGTTCCCGTTTCTTTTAGTAACCATTTCTATGCATCAACGGGCAGAACCCGCAAATACTCGTTACATTCTATGCTTTGGGCTTTGATTATCCAACGCATTTTTTCCATTCCAACCGATTCTCTACTTCTGGTTTTTCTACACTACTCGAAAGCGTTGAGAGATTTCTGCGGTTTTTCAAAAGTTCCTGATCCATCTAAAATCACTCGTTTTAAGCAGGACTTTCTTTTGGACTTACAATCAGTTTTTGATTCACTTGTAGATGTTACGGAACCGATATGCCAGGCAATTGATTCTTCCAAAGCTGATATGACCATTTTTGATTCTTCCGGCATTGAAGCTTTTGTCCAGGAAAACAACCCCAAGTATGCAAACCGAATGATAAAACAGCTGAAAGCTTATGCTAAGGCAAACGGATTTAATAAATCCTATGATCCGTACAAGGCAGCTTATTGCTCCATGCCTCCCTCTGCTTCTTCCAATCCAGAAATCAAGCAGCTTTACATTAATGGCCATTTTTGTTATGTTTTTAAATTTGGGATTGTCACAAATGGTCTTGGCATCATTCGTCATATTTCTTTTTATAATAAAGACTTTATGACCTCCCATCCAGAAATCACGGTTGATAAGAAGTCCGATTCTCCAGATGAGGACAAATCGGTTCATGATGCCAGACTCTTAATTCCTACTTTACAAGATTTCTTTAAAAAGCATCCGCTCATTCATCCAAAATCTTTTTTGGGTGACTCTGCATTCGATTCAGCAAATCTTTACAAAGAATTATTAACGGGATCCACTTTTGGAAGCGATGACGATGGAGCTGGATACCACTTTTCTAAAGCTTACATACCGCTTAATTCTCGTTCCAGGTTGCAAAACCCAGACTGTAAAGTAAACGAGAACGGTATCCCTTGTTGTCCGCATGATGAAACGCTTCCGATGAAACACGAAGGAAGCTCTACCCGTTCTAATGGTCTTAAAAGATATAAGTTTGTGTGTCCTAAAATGAAGTGGAGAAAAAACAAAGCAACAAACAAACTGGAACGAACGTGTTGGTGTGATACTCCCTGTACCGCTTCAAAATCGGGACGGATGTTTTACATTTACCCTGAAAAGAATCTTCGGGCATACCCAGGTACATTAAGAGGCACACAAGAATGGGATGATACCTACAAAATCAGATCGGTTGTGGAACAGAATATTAATCACGTAAAGGATAATCTCTGTGTTGCAAAAAGAAGGACTCAAAATGAGAAAACACTTCATGCCGATTTAATACTTGCTGGAATTACACAATTAATCACAGTAGTTCTTGCGGATAAAATAAAGCATCATGAGTACATCCGAAGTCTTAAACCTTTAATTGCATAGAACCTACCAACTTCAAAGACCTTGAAGGCTTATTAGAGTACGCTTAAAATAACCCTAGTGCACTTGCTATTCATAAATTCTGTAAGCGGGATTCTTGCATGAGTCAAAAGCAATCCTACAAACCAGTTTCGCAATTACCT
>NZ_JAWONS010000129.1:0-736 GCF_033342255.1 Clostridium boliviensis | reverse complement strand
AAGTAGATAATCGTTTTTTCCTTCCCCAACTGAGATAGTTCAAAGTCG
The DNA here is from genome assembly GCF_033342255.1 of Clostridium boliviensis. Taxonomy (NCBI): domain Bacteria; kingdom Bacillati; phylum Bacillota; class Clostridia; order Eubacteriales; family Clostridiaceae; genus Clostridium; species Clostridium boliviensis. Next base: position 688 of record NZ_JAWONS010000129.1, on the reverse strand, counting down.
CTTGCTGCTGTCAGGTTGGCAATGCTTTGAAGGTTCCAAAGCCCTAGGCGGCTTCGAAGTTCACCGCGAATCCCTTCCCATTGCTTTTCCGCTCCCGGAGCGTCTACGTTATCGAAAAAGGCCCGCGCCTGCGATTGAGGAGGAAGGGTTTCAAACAGGCTCCTCAATTGTTCTTGGTTCTTTCCGATTGTGGACGCAAGGTGGAGCACATTCCGAAGATGCCATTCTTCGGGAGGGCGAGATTCGAGAAGAAACAGCATCAAGGCAATCAGAAAATCCCGGGCAGAATTGGTGAAGAATTGATCCTTCCCTTTCCCTCCGGTCGCAGCAATAATTTGGTCTGCCAGCTCCACAACTTCGTCCGTCATGATGAGTCCGTTTCTTTTCAGATTTCGCATGGGGTTATACCGGTGGGAACGCCGCTTGCTCTCATCCAGGAGATTGAAGCAAACAACGTTATATCCCAGGCTCTCCAAGTATCGAGACGTCTTGTTATATAGCTCACCTTTTGGATCTGTCACGATCATGGAGTGTCTAAGGTTTTCCGCAATATGCAGAATTCCCGGGATAGCAAAACCGGCGGTCTTAGCAGTTCCGGATCCACCAAAGATCAGGAAGTTGGAGTTTAATCTAAGCGGGTGGTTCAGTGGATGAATCACAGGCTTTCCTTTGTACTCGCCCAACAGAA
>NZ_JAWONS010000128.1:0-918 GCF_033342255.1 Clostridium boliviensis | reverse complement strand
GCTACTTTAATCCGTCTTCCTTCGCTGTTTTCATAGCTTCGGATCTGCAACCGTCCGTCCACGCCGACCAAGCGTCCTTTTTTCAGGTGTTCGGCACAGGTTTCGGCCAGCTGCCGCCAAATGACGATATCAATGAAATCCGCTTCCCGCTCCCCCTGCTGGTTGGTGAACCGGCGGTTCACCGCCAGCGTGAAAGTGGTGACGGCCACACCTTTCGGAGTGTACCGGAGTTCGGGATCCTGCGCGAGACGACCGACTAAAATCACCCGATTGATCATAAAAAACCCCTCCTTAGATTCCTACAGGTTGTGGTCTAATATCGTCGTCTCTACCAGTCATTTTAAACCCCCTCTTGAACTTTGTTCAATTATAGTATAGCACCATCTTGAACAAAGGTCAAGTGGTTTTGCGAAAAAAATTTGCGGTTTGGCCAGGCCATCCGCAGAAGTCAGCAAATTCAGACAGCAGCCATCCTCCTAGATTCCCTGAGGCCCGCCGGAAGCGCAGACCCTTGAGCTCAAGCGCCCTCCCCAGAGAGGGCCAGCCCTCTCTGGACTCTCCCGCGCTCGCCGCGTGGCAGGCCGGGCGGGCGGAGAAAGCCCGCCGCCCGGCGGCGGGGAAAGCGTCCGGGCCCGGGGGAACCGGTCAAGGGTCATCGTCGCTACGCTCCTCGATCCCGCGGGGCGGGACGCCGGGGGCGCCCTTGACCGGTCAGGATTCCTCATCCATTGGTGGAGGCCTTCAGCGTTCGGGACTAGCCGGCGGATCCAGCTGACGGGCCCTGACCCTTTGTTCGAGTTCCAGCTTGAGGCCTCCGCTCCGTGGCGCAAGGAATGTTCGGTTTTTGACTGAGAAGTACGGCGGCCGCCGCACCATTCTCGTTCGGATCCGGCAAAAAAGAAACAGGTATTATGCCTG
>NZ_JAWONS010000127.1:0-345 GCF_033342255.1 Clostridium boliviensis | reverse complement strand
TATGTGCAGGTGTCCGCCGAAGCGGTCCCGACCTCCGACGGTCTGGAAGAGCGGATGCGCCGGTTGGAGCGGCGGTTGAAAGCGCTGGAAGCGACGGCTGCCAATCGGGAATCGGCGCCGGAGGAGGCGGCCGCTCCGCGTCCGGGTCGGACGCCTCCTCCATCCACAGGGAGGTCCGCCGGGCCCGGGGAGCTGCTGCGGGAGATCGATCCGCAAAAAACGGAAGCGGTTCGACGGCAATGGCCGGAGGTGCTGGGCCGCGTCAAAGAACAGAAGATTACCGTGCATGCCTGGCTGATCGACGGTGAGCCGGTGGCTGCCACGAAGGATGCGGTGATCGTCGCC
>NZ_JAWONS010000126.1:0-18709 GCF_033342255.1 Clostridium boliviensis | reverse complement strand
AATTATTTATAATTAATATAGGAGGTATTAATATGTCTGTTTATGATTTTACTGTAAAAACCAGGTCCGGAGCGGATAAAAATTTATCTGATTATAAAGGAAAGGTGCTTTTGATCGTGAACACTGCAACTGAATGCGGGTTTACGCCTCATTATACCGATCTACAGGCAATTTATTCGGAATATAAGGATAAAGGTTTGGAAATCCTTGATTTCCCATGTAACCAGTTTGGCAATCAGGCCCCTGGGAATGATGAAGAGATTCATACATTCTGTACCGGACGTTTTGGTGTAACATTCCCCCAGCTTTCAAAGATTGAGGTGAATGGTGAAAATGCGATTCCTCTGTACCATTATCTGGTTAAGGAAAAAGGATTTGAAGGATTTGATCCGGAGCATAAGCTGACCAGCGTTTTGGAAGGGATGTTTCAGGAATCGAATCCCAATTATAAGAATGAACCGGATATCAAGTGGAATTTTACAAAATTCCTTGTTGACCGGGACGGGAATGTAGTGAGAAGATTCGAGCCAACCACTGATATGAAGCTGGTGGAAGAAAGTATAAAAGAATTGCTCTAAAATATGCAATTCAGCAGGAGAACGGAGAAACGTTATGAATTATGACAGATTAAAAATAGAGAACCAGATATGCTTTCCGCTTTATGCTTGTGCCAGGGAGATTGTCAGGCTGTATAAGCCATTTCTTGATGAGATTGACTTAACGTATACACAGTATATTGCCATGATGGTACTTTGGGACAGGAAGAAAGTAACGGTTAAGCAATTAGGGGAAATCCTTTATCTGGACAGCGGTACGCTGACTCCCCTGCTGAAGAAGATGGAGGCTGCGGGGCTTTTGACCCGGAGCAGGGATAAGAAAGACGAGCGGAGTGTGATTGTGGAACTTACTGAGAAAGGAGATCAGCTGAAAGATAAGGCTGTCTCAATACCAGAGAAGATTACACAGTGCGTTCCCATTAATGAGGAAGAAGGTAAGGAGCTATATCATCTCCTCTATAAAATTCTTGGTAATACAAGACAGCATCTGGATTGATTGAAAAACTCAGGAAGGCGTAAAGCCCTTCCTGAGTTTTTTATAAATTTGAACAGAAACAGGATCCGCCAATTGCCTGTGGATAGGTAAAAACACCGCAGGGATCGTATTCCTTCTTTATCTTTTTCAATCTGCAGACGTGTCTGCCATAGTATTCTTCCAGATAACATGGAAAGCCCTCATATGGGAAATTGACATAGGAGCCGGTTGTTACAGAAGACAGATAACTGAACCGTTCTGCCAGCCACAGGGCATTTTCCCCTTTGCTGTTCTGGAAAATGGTGTTAAGCCAGACAATATATCTGGCATCTCTATAATAAAAAGCAGTGGAATCTACGGGGACTTCCGATACCCTCCCCCCCAGAGCGTAAAGAGAAAGCCCGGTGTAGATGGATCCGGCAGGGCGATTGCTAATAAGCTCAGCCAGCTTGAAGCATTCACATTCGGACAGCTCCCTGCTTACAAAGCCACTTGCAGACAGAAATGCTTCATAAGGAGGATAAAAGCTTCCGATTATCGTAACTGCTTCCAGAAAAGTTACATATTTCAGACGGTATTTCACCCCGCCAAGTTCCAGCAGCGGGGCAATGCTTCCAAGTGCTGCTTCCGGTGGACCATAGAAAAAGCCTCTTGAAAGGATAGAACGACCATCTTCCTGGGAATTATAAATTCTTGCAACCAGTGTAATTCTGGGATCTGCATGTTCCAGCCAATCCTGCCAGGATAAAAGAAAGTAAGCCTGTTTTTCCTGATCCGCGCTGGGGTACATAATTTCAACCAGTGTAATTTTATCTATTTTTCTGGGAAGGGAAAATGTCATGGAAACAATGATTCCAAAGTTGCCACCGCCACCGCCCCGGCATGCCCAGAATAAGTCTGAATTTTCTTCCGGACTTGCAGTAATCAGGCTTCCTTCCGAATTAACCATTAAAAAACGCAAAAGGCTGTCGCAGCCCAGCCCCAGATAACGGCAGGAAAGCCCCCAGCCGCCCCCCATGACATAACCGCTTACTCCAACGGAAGGGCAGGTCCCACCTGGGAAGGGATATCCTCTGGCAGATAAAAATTCATAGATCTGCTTGTTATTTGCGCCTCCCTCTACAGTGAAAGAGCGGCTTTCTTCATTAATAGAGAGTTGATTCATCTCGCTAAGATCAATGTCAAGTACATCATTGCCTGTAGAAAATCCTTCATAATTGTGGCCTCCGCTTCGTATTCGAAGACAGATACCTCGTTTTCTGGCCCATAATACGGCATTGCTGACGTCGGAACTGTTCCGGCAGTAAACAATGGCCAGGGGAAACCGGTTAACAGCCCGGTTGTAGACTTGTCTGGCCTCATAATAGAAAGGATCATCTGGAGTTACCACACGGCCGGTCAGACCGTCAAAACTGCAGGTGTTCATACTGTTTGCCTCCTTTCTTACTACCATGGTATTAAAGAGGGAGGCATTTGGTGCTGAAGGGGGATTTTCTAAAGCTTCATGATCTTTTTTTCTTCTAAATTGGTAAGACCTTCCGGAGTGTGGGTTGAGAGATAGACAGTAGGATTCTGATTTTAATCCTCTTTTTTAAAGCAGAGCGAGAATATCCTTTTCCAGCCCCTCGGGTTTGTCGGTGGGGGCATATCGGTTTACTACGGTCCCTTCTTTGTCAACCAGGAATTTTGTAAAGTTCCATTTGATCTTAGAACCAAGGAAACCTGATTTTTGTGATTTTAAATAAGTATATAAAGGGGATTCCCCAGAACCATTCACCTCAATCTTTGCAAACTGGGGGAAGGAAACTTCGTAGTTCATGGTACAGAATTCGTGAATCTCTTCCTCTGTTCCAGGAGCCTGATGACCAAACTGGTTGCACGGGAAGTCAAGGATTTCGAAACCCTGGTTCTTATATTTGCGGTAAAGTGTTTCTAATCCTTCATATTGGGGAGTAAATCCACATCCTGTTGCGGTATTAACAATCAACAGTGTTTTTCCTTTGTACTGGGACAAAGAAATCGGATCTGAGTTTCTGTCTCTGACTGTGATATCATATAAATTCATATTAGCTGCCTCACTTTTGATTTTATTTGTTTAACTAAATTAAATTTTACACAATTAAATCTTAAAAGTCAATAGTTTATTAAAAAAAATAAAAGACGCATCAATGACCATCATTACTGTGTGATCATCTGCGTCTTTTTATGCTGCTTAAAAAACCTGGTTGAGGTTTAAAAATATATGAACTATAAACGGATCAAACTGGGTACCGGAGCAGCGGTCAATCTCACTCATAGCAGTCTTGGAATCCATTGCTTTCCGGTAGGAGCGATTATTTGTCATGGCGTCATAGGCATCGGCAACTGCCAGAATCCGGCAAAGCAGGGGGATGTCTGTTCCTTTCAGGCCTCTGGGGTATCCTGATCCATCCCAGCGTTCATGGTGAGAGAGAATGTACTCCGATACAGTGGAAAGTTCAGGAGTGTTCTGTGCAATGCGGTAACCGATTTCCGGGTGGCGCATCATTTCCTTCCATTCATCGTCATTGAGCGGTCCAGGTTTGTTCAGGGTATCAATATTGACGCCCACCTTTCCAATATCATGAAGTATGGCAAGAAGAGACAGCTCATTTTTATCCTCGGATGAGAGATTCAGCTTATCGGCAATTGCCATACAGTAGGTTTCCAGACGTACTGCGTGCTCCTCCGTTTCCATACTTTTTTCATAAAGTGTAGCGAGAAGAGTGGTAATAATACTGTTTCGGTAACTTTTTCCCTCCAGAAGCTTTTTATGGTACATTTTTTCTTCCGCTTTTTGCAGTGACTGGTTAAGGGAATGGGACATCTCTTCTTTTACATCAAAGCCCAATGCAACACTGATCTCCAGTGGAAGCTGGTCACTTTTTCGGAAGGATTCTTCCAGCCGGCTGATAATGTCCTGGGCTTTTTTATGATCGGTATGAGGCAGCAGAATCAGGAACTCGTCTCCGCCCCAGCGGCCGGCAATGCCAATGTTCTTCAATGCGTACTGAAGTGTTTTGGCAACCTCTTTGAGCAACAGATCTCCGGTTATGTGTCCGAACACATCATTTATGACTTTTAAACCATTAACATCTCCCATGATGACGGCAGTGGGAAGCTGGGAAGTCTGATCCATACGATTTATTTCTTCTTCCATATATCTGCGGTTAAATATCTGAGTCAAAGGATCATGGTAGCTCAAATAGAGAATGCGCTCCTGCTGTCGCTTATCCTGACTGACATCACGAAAGACCATGACCACACCATATACATGACCGTTTTCATCCCGTATGGGTGCTGCGCTGTCTGCAATAGGAATCAAATCCCCGTTTTTGTTTAATAGAACCGTATGGTTTGCAAGACCTACAATCATACCTGTCTCCAGCACTGCGCTGATGGGGTTTTGTACGATTTCACCTGTGGTTTCATTACGCAGGTCAAAAATCTCCATGAATGTTTTAGCAGATGCCTCCTCTGAACGCCATCCTGTGATTTCTTCTGCTGCATGATTTAAATAGGTAATTTTTCCATCCAGATCGGTGGTCACAACTCCATCGCCAATGGAATTTAAGGTAACGCTGAGCATCTCTTTTTCCCGGAAAAGATCATCTCTGTATTGTTCCCTGTCTGAAACATCAAAAATAATAGAGTAAAGTCTGGTATCATTTCCATAGGTGACAGGGCTGGAGTATACATCTACCATTTTTATCTCCCCGCTTTTTAGACGATGGGGAAACAGAAAATACTGCTGCTCCTGGTTAAAAGCCTGATTGCGAAGTTGTTTGACTGTATTGTTTGATATGGTATTGATATCATCAATGCTTAATTGGAGAATCTCTTCTTTACTATAACCATAAAATGAACAGGCTTGAGGATTGGCATCCAGTATTTTTCCGGAAGCTACATCTATAATCAGCATTATGGCTGAATGCTCCGTAAACATGGAGTTAAAATTTGCCAGCAGCTGTTCTCGTTCTTTTTTGAGCCGTTTCAGCTCTGTGATGTCCAATCGGGAGCCAATAATATAGTCAATCGTTCCATTTTCCTTTACAGGAGTAAGCCGTACAAGCCAGTCTCTGGTGCCTTCGGGAAAGTCAACGGTCTCTTCATACATCAGGGCTTCTCCGGAAGTAATGCACCTCTCATATCCCTCTTTCAGAGAAGCCCCCACTTTTTCTCCCATTACATCAAATGGCGTTTTACCTAACAGCGGGGTTCTGATTCCAGTCAGCTGCTGATGGACAGCATTGTTCTTTATATAGCGGAACTCCCCGTTTTTGTATGCAACAAGAAACAGACCATCCTGTGTGCTGTTGAAAAAGATGTCAATATCACGCACCAGTTTTTCATTGGCTTCTTTGACAGCATGAAATTCATTCATGACAGTGGTTACTTCGTCAAAGATGGTGACCAGAGTGTTGGGATCTGGATAGCTTACCGTAACTTTATAAAAATGATCACCGGATGTCAGGATGGAATTATGCTCCTGAGTCCAAAGTTCCGGGTTTTTATAGAAATGATACCAGGCAGATTGGTCAGAGGCAGATTGAAGAATCAGGAATATACTTTTATGCAGTGCCTCCTCTTTTTTCAGATTCAGATAACGCAAAAATGCTTCATTTGCTTCTGCAAGAATGTAATCCTTGGAATTAGAAATATCGTCAACTATTATAGTGTAGCGGGCATAGCCCAACGGCAGCAGCAGGAAAGCCTGATCGAAAGGTTCTTTAGTCATAGTGGGACCCCCTTTGCCCTATGAAAATATTGTCATAAATGGTAAATATTTGTAATAAAATAATAACAGAAGTTTATTGCAAATGCAATGCAAAGTAATGAATCAATATGCATGTACAATATTAGATTGCCAGCAGGAGTCAAGTGTGAAAAAAAGAAAGAGAGGACTAAAAAAATTAAATTTTATTAGGTTGACAGGTACTTTTTTCATTTTTTCAACATAAAATAAGACAAATTGTTTAATTGAAAGGCAGTATTATGATGACTTCTTGCCCTGAAGGATTGTTTTCCTATACTATTCAATCCGGTGATACACTTTGGATGATATCCAGACGTCACTACACCACTGTTGAAGCAATCATGGCAGCAAATCCTGGTATCAATCCCGGCAATCTCCAGGTTGGTCAGATGATCTGTATTCCCTCCGGAAACAGAACGACACAGACTCAGCCAGCGCAACCGCAGATGCAGCCAACGCAGCCAGCGCAGCCGCAGATGCAGCCAACGCAGCCAACGCAGCCGACACAGCCGCAGATGCAGCCAACGCAGCCGCAGATGCAGCCAATGCAGCCAACACAGCCGACACAGCCGCAGATGCAGCCAACGCAGCCACAGATGCAGCCAATGCAGCCAGCCCGGCCGCAGATGCAGCCAAACCAACCGACGCAGCCGCAGATGCAGCCAATGCAGCCAACCCAACCCCAGCCACAGCCAACTGATACCACTCAAATGTCAATAACCAAGTTGAAGAGTGAGGCTGTATCTGACAGCACAAAGCGCTGTCCGGTAGGTCTGCGTGCTTATACCATTCAGAAAGGGGATACCCTATGGCTGCTTGCCAAAAAATATTGTACGAATGTTGAGGCGATAATGACTTTGAATCCTGGTATTAAGCCTGGAAATTTAATGATTGGGCAGGTGATCTGGATCCCTGCAGGATTTAAGTTCCGGAACCTTCCGCCATGGGCTCAGTCTATGGATCCGCCATTACAAAACAGTCCTGTAAATATGCAGCCAATCTGTCCGCAGGGAACCCGCTCCTACACAATTGAAGCAGGAGATACGCTCTGGCTCTTATCCCAGCGTTTCAACACCACGGTAGAAGCGATCATGGCTGCAAATCCAGGTGTGAATCCTACCAATTTATTTGTGGGTCAGGTAATATGCATTCCCAGAAACCGTCCTCAGCCTCAGCCCCAACCCCAACCCCAGCCGCAGCCGCAGCCAATGCCTCCTACGTATATGTGGGTCAGCAAAGCGGAACAGAATCTGGATAATTACCTCCGGTTTTTGTGGCTTCAGCAAGTTTACTGGCTGAGAATGGCTGTTCAGAGTGAGCTTTGGAACTTATCAGATGCAGAGTATGTAAGGAACCGTCTGATGAGAAATGCTGAAGATTTCCAGATGGCTTTAAAAACATTCTATGGCGATGAGAATGCCAAGAAATTTGCTGATCTCTTAACAAATTATTTTACAGATATCAATGATTACGCAGTGGCTGCAAGAGATGGTAATACTCAGGCTGCCTCCGATGCAGAAAACAGAATGAATAACAGTGCAGGCCAGATGGTTGCGTTCCTGGCTTCCATAAATCCCAACTGGTCTGCTGCAGATCTGCAGAAAATGTTTAATGACTACATGAATTTAACAAAAGAAGAGATTGCATCGACTATGTCACAGAACTTTGAAGACAGCATCAGTACATTTGCGGATACTGAGCTTGGAGCATTGGAAATGGCTGATATGATGGCTCTGGGTATTGTAAAGCAGTTTCCCCAATATTTCAGATAGGAAAAGAAAGGCAGTCCGGTAATTAATTCCGGGCTGTTTTTTTGACTCTACGAAGCGTGGATTGAAAAAAATGTCTGAGGCAGTTACAATTATATTGATAAGGATATACTAAAACTATATGATAACAAAAAGAAGGAGGGCTGCCGATGCCAGCCGGTAATGTAGGAGACTTAATCCGCCAGCTTCGAAATGAGCATAGCATGACACAGAAACAGCTAGCAGAAGAACTGCATATCAGTGATAAAACAGTATCCAAATGGGAGAGAGGCAAAGGTTTGCCGGATATATCTTTAATTTCTGAGCTTTCCAGGCTCTTTGGAATTGACATACAGAATTTATTGAAGGGTGATTTAACTCCCAATGATATAACAGGAGGAAATATGAAACAGATAAAATATTACGTCTGCCCTGCCTGCGGAAGTATTACATTCTCCACGGGAGACGCAGAAGTATCCTGCTGCAAAAGAAAGCTATCCTTGCTGGAACTGAAAAAAGCAAAGGAAGGAGAAAGGCTTACCGTTCAGGTGGTAGAAGATGAATGGTTTATTTCCAGTAAACATCCTATGAATAAAGAGGTTTATATCTCCTTTCTTGCCTTTGCATCAGGAGACCGTATCCAGGTAATCAAACAGTATCCGGAATGGGATTTCCATGTCAGGATTCCCAGGCAGGGACATGGAATGCTGATCTGGTACAGTACAAAGGAAGGCTTGCTTTATCAGCTTTTATAATGAAAAACATCGCTTTCATGGAGAAACGATGTTTTTCATTTGAGCTCGTGTCTTTTCAGCAGATAAGAAGCAGCCATACAAGATATTCCGGGAATGAAAAGCAAAATGCCGGAAAGCAGGAAGCTGGCAATAAACACTTCCGGAACGAGAAAAAGCCTGTTTTTCAGCACACAATATTCATAGGTTATCAAGACAAAGAAAAGAAACAGGATGAAAAGTCCTAAGATAAATAATAAGTTCTTTGCAAATTTTTTCATATCATTCCCCCAATAATTCTGACATTAACAGTTACTTAAATACAGCAGCAGTGCCGTAAGCCAAAACCTCAGCGGCACCCTGCATAATAGCTGAAGAAGAGTAACGAATATTCACTATGGCTTCTGCATTCATCGCCTCCCCTTCCTGGATCATACGTCTGGTTGCCAGTTCTCTGGCCTCATCCATCATATCTGTATATGCCTTTAATTCCCCTCCAACTAACGTTTTTAGTCCCTGAGTTATGTCTCTTCCTAAATTTTTTGATTGTATGGTACTGCCTTTTACCATGCCTAAAAGTGTCAGTTCTTTTCCTGGAATATAGTCTGTAGTAACTAACAGCATTGAGATTCACTCTCCTTTCTTTATAGATATCAGTTTTGACATAAAGAATTAAAAATATGTATGAAATAAAATTCGATTGACTCTCACACTATGGTATACTCTATACTAAACATGAGCTCAAAAAAACATATATGTGAGGGAAACAGCATGCTGAAAATAGGAGATTTTTCGAAACTGTCAAGAATCAGTATCCGTATGCTCCGTCATTACGACGAGATCGGACTGCTGAGACCTAGGAGTATAGACCGTTTTACCGGATACCGCTATTACAGTGAGGATCAGCTTATGAAAGCTGTCAGAATTAGTGCCTTAAAGGAAATGGGGTTTAGTCTTGCTGTAATAGGGGAGATGATAAATAAATATGATGACCCCAGGGAACTGGCAAAGTTCTTAGAGACAAGAAGAGTGGAAGTACAGGAAGAAATAAAGGAAAGCGGTCACAGGCTTATGCTCCTTGATGCAGCCATTAAAAGGCTGAGAAAGGATGATATGGCAATGAATTATAGTATAGTTTTAAAAACAATGCCCCAAAGATATGTAGCCAGTGTAAGAGAGATTATTCCGTCTTATAACCAGGAAGGACTGCTGTGGAAGCGGCTTGGGGAAGAGACCGGGAATATGAATCTGCAAATGGCCGACCCCATGTATTCTCTGGCTGTATTTCATGACCAGGGATACAAGGAGGGGGATGTTGATGTGGAAATTCAGATTTCCGTAAAAGGTTCCTATGACAATACCGAGCATGTAGTATTTAAAACAGTACCAGAGGTGGAAATTGCATCTGCTGTATACAAAGGAAGCTATGAGCAGATAACAGATGTAAATATTGCAGTTGCAAACTGGGTTAAGGACAATAATTATGAATATAACGGTCCTATGTTCTGTATCTATCATGTCAGCCCGGCTCAGACACAGAATACGGACGAGATGGTAACAGAGATCTGTTATCCGGTTAAAAAAACAGAATAAATTTAAAGAACGGCTGCCTGCTTGTAACAGACAGCTGTTTTTGTTATAATAGTAAGAAAGGAAATGCTGTTCCAGGATAGAATTGGAGAGGAAAGGTTGAGAATATGCTGTTTAAAAAAAAGCTGGTAGAAATTTACAGTACTCAGGATCTTGAAAAACTGTACCAGGTAAAAAACAAATTGAGGGAAAATGATATTTATTATATGACGGAAACAACGAATAATAGTTTGCGGTTATCAATGAATAATTTAAACGGCAGGAATCCGATCTTAGGAAGAACCGGTAATGTAAAGAATTTTTACAGACTTTTTGTTTATAAGAAAGACCAGGAAAAAGCAGCATATTTTCTTTCCCAGTTGAATTGACCGGGAAACAGCCAGGGACTGGATATCTGAGAGCATAAGGGAGCATAGTCGCTGCGTCCAATGGGGCAATCTGGCCTATGGTTATTTCTATCGCTTCTCTTTTTATGCCAGAGGTTAAGGATAGAATTGAATTCATAAAAGCATTCATTGAGCCTATGTTTGAAAATTGAGTAATCTAATCGAAAAGGGGACTATATACCGAATGAACCGCTCCATCCAAGTGGAGGGTGTCACTCCATCACTTTATTTTAGTGATTTTGCGACACCCTCCTTCTTAATTACATTTTTTTATTACAGTCCCATCCCTTTTCTTTTCTTCATGATATGGCTTTCAATTTTTTCCGCCACTTCAACAGGATCATCTCCCAGTGCCACTTTACCTCCTGTTAAGCCTTCCACATCCTCTGTAAGCAGCTTCACAAGCTTAGGCGCACCAGTGATAAACGGGGTAGGGGAAAGATGAGTGAAGGCGCCGTAAGCAACAGCAAATACTCCGTCTATGGTAGCTTTCTGCTCCATCCATTCCGGTGCGGTGACTGCGATGGGAAGATCACAGATATCCACATCAAGAAAGTCAGCCAGAGCTGTTACCAGCATGGAGATTCTTCCTGTATCTGTGCAGGTACCAAAGCTTAATACCGGAGGGATCTTCAGTGCGTTGCAGACTGCCTTTAAACCGCTTCCGGCTTCGTTAATTGCATCCAGATTACACATGCCGGCAACCTCCAGACCATGATTTCCACAACCGCCCGCAACAACCAGGATATCTCTTTTAATCAGCTGTTTTGCCAGGTTTACAGTATTCCAGTCCTGAGGGCCGTTTCTTAAGGTGGAACAGTTAGCCAAAGCGACAATTCCTTTGAGCTGTCCTTTCGCAATGACATCTACAAGATTTTGCAAGTCATTTCCGATTGCATTCAGTACGGCCTCCGTTGAGAAGCCGGCAATTGCCTTCTGGACATGCCCAGGCACCATAGGTTTAATCTTGTTATGTCTTTTTTTGAAGTTCTCAATTGCGATGTGAATGCATTTCTCCGCCATTTCTTCCGCCTTTTGAGGATAGTAAGGCATTTCATGCTCAGTTCCTGGAACACCAATGATGGTGCTGACGCTGACAAGGGCTACCTGGTATTTTTCAGCATATTGATCAATAGCAGGCGGAGAGCAGTTTTCCTCCATAACGAATGCGTCAACGGTTCCTGTAGCTAAGAAGGGTTCAATGGCCAGCCAGTTGCCCATCAGTCCAACAAAAACATCATCCATTTCAAATCTCTGGAGCAGTTCCTGTCCGGTTTCAATGGAGCCTACGATGTGAATTCCTTTTGCACCGCTCTGCTTTGCCAGATCCTGATATTCCTTTGTTTTGGCCTTCATAAGAGCAGCAGCTCCAATCCATGGCTGATGACCGTTAAATGCAATGTTTACATAATCCGGGTCCATGATGCCCAGATCAACATCTACTTCATGAGGCATTGGAGTACCGAATAAAATATCCTGGGTCATTTCAAGACCGATCTGGGCAGTGTAGATGGTGGATAAGCCAAGCCGCAGAGCTTTTTTTGCAAGAGAGACATAATCTCCATCCACATTGGTAAGGCAGCTTGCAATGCTGTTTTGCACTTCATGTTCAATTCCGGAAGGATAAATATTTAAATCATGCCATATTTTTTTTCTCTTTTTCGGAGCAAATGCCTCCACCATGATACTGTGCTGGTCCGGATTCACCTTCATTTCCCGGTCTAACAGCTCCGCAAGGCAGGTTGCCATCTCATTGATGGACTGACTGGTGTCAATTCCGGTCTTTTCACACATCCACTTTAGTTTTTCCGTATCAGTGATCTGAAATGTGGTATTTCCTTTTCCTGTTTCTTTCAGCGTCCGAAATGCTTCATACGCATGATGTGCATAAGTAGCAGCTCCCATGATATTTCTCATAAGGAGATTTCTCATTGCCATGGCATCCGGACCGATTCCGCAAGCACCTTTTTCCGGACCTTTTTGTTCATTAATCCGGCAGGGACCATTGGTGCAAAGCTGACAGCTAAGGCCCTGGAGACAAAATTTACACCGTATCTTTTCCTGCTCGTCAAATCTTGAGAATACGCTGGATAAACCATCATCTCTGATTCGTACCAGCATTTCTTCTACAGAATCGTGATAACTGACACGATCCTTTGGTTTTTCTAAAACTGCTTCTGACATAGTGACCTCCATTCTTATTTTCAAAAGTAGTATGTCAGATTTTAGAAAAATCAATTCAGCGATTCGTCCATTCTCTCTTTAAAATTGCATATTGATAGGTGTTTTCGTAATGAGGAGTGCCATCCGGATTGTTTACAAATGAAATAAATTCAACAAATAATCCTTCTCTTCTCATTCCCAGACGCTCACAAAGTTTCTGCGATGGGAGATTATCGTCTTCTGCGTATGCATAGATTCTTCGGGCATCGTTTTCAAAGAGATTGTTTACGACTGCCTTAGCAGCTTCTGCTGCATATCCTTTTTTGCCATAGTTTAGATTAAAATTCCAACCGACGCTATATGTGTCCGGGTGTTCTTTCATTGTGAACACTTCTCCTATGATAAAATCCGTGTCACACAGGCATACAGCGTAGCAGCTGCCATGGTCTTTGCCGTTTTGTTTTTCTTTTACTTTTTTTAAGGCCTCATCATAAGAATTTACTTTTTCACTGTAAAAGCAGTTTACGGGTGGTGCGGCAAGGTATTCGTATAAACCTGCTGCGTCCTTTTCTTCAAAATTGCGGATGATAAGTCTGCTGGTTTCTATGCGCATCTCTTTTGTCCTCCATGATTTAAATAATCAGTCATTAAAATAAAAAAGGATAAGATTTTTAGATCTTATCCCACTTAAATAATCATTATGATCATAAGTCCTCTGACAAGTGAACTCACATATAAAGCTTATCATAGAATCGATAAAAAGTCATGTATATCTTATTTTACATCTCTTTCTTATATTTTATACGATAGTATATTTCATGCTAAAGGATTATAGCGTCTGTTTTCAAGAGAACCGATTGTCTGCCTTGATATTTTTAAAGGAAAGTGTATATTCCGTAATTTGTAATATCATTTCTATGTCGTAATGTTAACAGGTACCAGGAGTTTCGTATGAGTATTAATGCTGATGGGAATTTAGGTTTTTGGGACGAAATAAATCCGAGCTACACCATTTTTAACAAAGAAAAAGAAATGTTTTCCAGCATATGGACGATGTATAGCACTTCTTTTATACAGTTTTATGAGAACTGCATATCTGATACTGCCCGTTATTCAAATGCTGTTAATCTAACGCCGAAACCGAATGAACCACTGAATACTTTCAACATATCATGCTTGCCCTGGGTAAGTTTTACGGGATTTAATCTAAATGTATTCACAGATGGCTGTTATCTGCCCCCTATATTTACTATTGGTAAGTTTATAGAGCAGGATAAGAAGGTATTAATGCCATTATCTGTACAGGTACATCATTCAGTATGTGATGGTTATCATGTAGGGCGGTTTGTCAATGCTTTGCAGGACTTTGCAGACAGCTATAACGATGGCGCTCAATACGCCAAAACGATTATAGTTCAAAATCAAGGTGCTCCTCATCGTGATAGATTGCCACATTGTTCTGATTGCTTCGATCATATTCAATATGCTCCCGGCTCTGCCCGATGCGATTTTGCTCTATTCTAATAAGTTGTTCAATATCTTTGATTTTATAGTGAAGGCTCTGGATTAAGTGCCCGCTATTCCAATTTTGCAGTAAATCCTTTGCTTCGGCGACTCCAAAATTAAGATCACGCAGCATTATAATTTTTTGTAATTCGGGAACCTGCTCTGCCGAATACATACGGTATCCAGTTACAGGGTCTATCACTGAGGGCTTTAGTAAGCCCTGACTATCATAGTAGCGTAGCATTCGAACTGAAACGAGCGTAAGTATGAAAAATCATCGATTTTTAGCATTTTTCTACCTTCTGATACCAGTATACGTTTTGTTTTATTACACTTCAAGTTTGAAAGGAAGATATTTTATGATTAACATACAGCAAATCCGCATTGACAAAGCTAGAATTGGTGTTATAATTAAATCATAAGTAGTAAGTAGTAAGTAGTAAGTAGTAAGTAGTAAGTAGTAAGTAGTAAGTAGTAAGTAGTAAGCGGAAAAGCTAAGAAAATTGATATTAGGAGGAAAACACCATGAAAGACTTATCTTTTACGCAGGAATTTTTCCTGTGTGCCTTAAAAACAAAGGGCAGTACAACATTAACAAACTCTATTGAAAACGCTACATGTCTTCTTGCCGGGACTCTTTTGGAATTATTAATGGGCGGTTATATTGAGATAGATACCAAGAATAAGGTCCAGATCAAGCAAGCATTATTACCAGAGAAAGAGTATTTATCTTCGATATACGAATTTATTCAAAACAATAAGCCTATGAAAGTAGAAACAATTGCCGAAAAATATGCATTTGATTTTAAAATGCCGGATCAACTGTTTCAATTAGTTGCCCGCTCCCTTGTAAAAGATGGTGTTGTAGAGGAAGAAAGCTATAGAGGTTTTTTAAAAAACAAGTTTTGTTTTATTCCCAAAGAAACTGAGGTGACAAAAGTCATTGAAAAGCTCCGGGCAGAGTTTTTAGAGCAAGGCGAAATATCTGATGAAGTGGTGGTTTTAGGCGCATTATTAAATAAAAGTGGATTAATCAAAAAATATTTCTCTAAGTATGAGGTTCAAAGACTCAGTGAAAGATTAAAGGAAATTAAGTACAGCGAAGCAGGTATTTTAATAAAGAAGCTGGTGGATTATATTGATACTTGGATTGTCATAATCAGTACCTCTGGCTCAGGAGTCTAAAGTGAGGTGAACTGAGTGTCAAGGCAAAGATGTATGGAAGTAATAGAAAACGCTGAATATGTTACAATCGGAGAATTGGTTCGTTTGACAGGTGTCCGATATAGCACCCTGAAATTTTATACGGAGGAAGGTATGCTTGATTTTGAACAGGAAGATGAAAACTTAACTCGGAGATATAAAAGGGTGGGAACCTTGGAAAGAATATTGTTCATAAGAAAGCTAAAGGAAGATGGATTATCAATTCCACAAATAAAAGCGCATATCTCGAATAAGAAAGGGTAGTTTTGAACTGCTCTTTTCTTTTACCCAAAACTCAGAAAGGAGGCCGCCATGCCGAAAATCATATTTACCTCGCAATATATGCGAGATGCCCAGCCAGCCCAGCTTGAAAACTATGTGAAGTACATCGGAACCCGTGAGGGTTTGGAGGTTACCAATCGCAGGCCGTCCCCGTGTGAAGCGAATCGGCGAGCATGGCTTGTTTAATTTGAAGGTGCGGATAATCTTAAGCAGCACAGGCATTTTTGGGTGTTTGTTTTCATTCTTAATGGCCATTATGTATCGTGTTGTGCAGGTTTGATAAAAGGTTTGGTTAACATCTCGAACTTGGCTCGAAGTGACAGCTTCCGGTAACAATTCAGAGTGCAGCAACTAACTGAAACAACAAATAAAGATATTGACATCGTCACTATATTGCATTACAATATAGTGAAGCTACATTGTAATGCAAGATAGGTGGTGAAAGAATGATTCCGTCACAAATGCTGAAAGGAACACTGGAGGGCTGTATTTTGAAAGTAATTAGCCATAAAGAAACTTATGGGTATGAGATATCCGAAAAGCTGCAGGAATATGGATTTTCAAATATTTCAGAAGGGACAATCTATCCGCTTTTGCTGCGATTGGAGAAAAATGGACTTGTTAATTCAAAGTATCGGGAATCTCCGGTTGGCCCCAAGCGAAAATACTTTTCCCTTTCACAATCTGGAAGAGAAGAAATGGACTGTTTCTATTCTAGCTGGATTGAACTTGATACTGCAGTAAACAAATTATTTCATGATGGAGGACAAAAATATGAACAAAAAAACAAAAGTATTGAACCGGATGAATAATTCTTTAGATAAACAGGTGAACCCTGAGAACAAGGAAGCATTCACCGACATGATCTGTTACCTGCGGGGAGCCAACATCTCAGGATATCATCAGGAGCTTGTACGCCATGATTTAACGGAAATGGTACTTTCTGCACAACAGCGGGGTGAGAATATCCACGCTGTTATCGGGGAGGATTATCAGGCTTTTTGTGATGATGTGATTGCCAGCTTGCCTCCGGCAACCCTAAAGCAAAGAATCATTGATTTTTTGGATATTGTTTGTTGGTCTCTTTCCATTCTTGGAGCCATCAACATTGTGATTGCCAATGAAACAATTTCCATGATCCACAATCTTATTTCTGGGAATCCGCTAAACTATCATATTTCTGTTTCGATTGGAAGCGCAATATCCATCGGAATTATTGTTGTAGAAGCCATTGTAATTGTAGAAGTTTACATGAAAAATGCATTTCAGATTGGTAAAAAAAAGAAGAACGATCGGCTGAAGGCTTTTTTTGTAGGGGGCGGATTGATGGCAGTATTTTTGCTCATTACGTGGCTGGGAAGAGCAACGCTTTTTACCGTAAACATTTTTATCGCGCTCGTTGTTGTAGCAATACTCTACATCGCGCACAAGGTGCTGTCACATTTAGCATGATATGTATTTAATATCAGACGTTTGTTTGATATAATCAAACCCTCCATTATAACACCAATAGTCTCTCGGAATCTCTAAGCCTTGATTTATAAGGCTTTCAGATTCCTTTTTTATTAAAATCCCCCACTTTTTTCATCAAAAAGCTTGACAAATTCATCGAAAAATGCGGCGGCCTCGGCTTCCTTCCTGTATGCAGCGCTCTTATCTGCTTTCCATTGATTTTAAAGTTACTTCCATTACTGACTGGGCTGCACAGCTTAAAATCAATCCCCTTTATGCTCTACTTAGTGGTTTTGAAGTTGGTGACACCCCGGGTGTCGGTACTTTTTATGACTTCTTTAACCGCCTCTGGAATGCTGATGACAACAACCTTTCTTCTCACCTGCGCCCTTTGAAAGCTTCTGTAAAGAAGCCTAAAAAGAAAGGTGAGAAAGCTGATCCCATCGAGAAACTGACTGTTGAACATCTTTTTAAAGAGCTGGAGGAAACTACTGGCTCTTGCAGGTGATGGTACTCCTGTTGTTGTCTCGGCAAGGGAGCGGAGACACCGTTTCTGTCACTGTGCTTCAAAAGGGATTAATAACTGCAGCTGTGACCGGTATTTTTCTCAGCCTGATTGTGACATGGGTTGGGATTCATCAAGGGATTGCTATTATCATGGTTACGATCTTTACATGCTGGTCGCTTCTGATTCTGACAGTGATCTTCCCGTATTCCCATTGCTCAACCCGGCATCCATGCATGATTCCCACGGCTTCCTCCATACATTTTTCCGCATGAGGAACTTCCTTCCCGATTTCAATGTAACTAAGGTACTTCTTGATTCCGCCCACGATGCAATGCCGTACTATAAATATTTCAGGCGAAAGAGAATCACCCCATTCATTGACTTAAATGAGAAGAGAGGCATCAAGACGAAATACAAAGATGACTTTACCATCGGTAAGGATGGCATCCCCGTCTTATCCCACTTAAATAATCATGATGATTACAAGTCCTCTGACAAGTGAACTTACACGGAAAGTTTATCATAGAAAAGATAAAAAGTCATGTGTTTTCTATTTTACATCTCTTTATCATATTTTATTCGATAGTAAATTCCATACCCATGTACAAACAGGTAAACAAAAACCAGAAGTAAAATAGCTGTGGGTGGTCAAAAAAGATATGCTTCTTTATATGTCAGATTGATTGTCTTTCGGGAAAAGCGCCTCTTTGATTGTTTCTGGAGTCGCCATTTTTAATATTTCCATCATTTTTTCGGCCGAGTCAAAGGTATTTTCTCTGATCCATTTTACGGTTATTGTACATGTTCCCATCAGATAAGTTTCGAGCACATGCAGTTGTTCTGCATTCATATCTTTAATAAGATAACTGTAGGTCGATAAAAACCTCTTGTAGGAGAGCTTCTGCAAAGTTTTTTCGGAGTCGCTCCACGCGTTGACAAATACCGTGCCATTTTTTAACAACATGTTGAGCATAACAATTCCCGTCTCCATCCAGCTCATTTCCTTGTTTGTCTTGAGCGCTACGGAGGTTACGGTCTTATCATACAGGCTCTCGAGCAGTGCATATTTGCTGTCATAGCAGCGGTAAAAAGTAGACTTGCTGAGTCCTGATTTTTCTACAATCTGGTCTATGGTGATTTTTTGAAATTCATAATCCCTTAAAAGGAAATAAAGCGTATCTATAAAAATATCAGCTGCCCAATTTGACATTAGTTATCCCCCAAATGAGACTTTTTTTAAAATTCGTTTCTTTATCCATTGATATTTATATTATATAATAAAAACGAGATGAATGAAATGCAAGGAACCATGAAAGCTGTCATATCTCATATTG
>NZ_JAWONS010000125.1:0-458 GCF_033342255.1 Clostridium boliviensis | reverse complement strand
ATTACCGAGCCGGTTCGGCTGCAGGAGCACTTAAACGCGATGGAGCAGGAAATGGCCCGGCTCCAATCGGAGCTGGATGCGCTGCGAAGAGAGAAACGGGACGATGGCGGGTTTGTCGCCGTAAACGGCTCGATGAAGCGTTCCCTGGAAATGGCGCGGAAGGTGGCCCAGGTGGATGTCCATGTGCTGCTCCAGGGCGAATCGGGGGTCGGAAAGACGGCGATTGCCCGGTATATTCATCAACAAAGCAACCGGGCGGGAGGTCCGTTTATTGAAGTCAACTGCGGGGCAATCCCGGAGTCCTTGTTTGAGTCGGAGTTTTTTGGTTACGAACCCGGCTCCTTTACCGGGGCCAGCAGTAAGGGCAGAGCGGGATTTGCCGAACGGGCCCACGGAGGTACCTTGTTTCTGGACGAGATCAGTGAACTTTCCTTTTCGGCCCAGGTGAAGGTGCTGAA